>JADZAD010000083.1 GCA_020852775.1 Anaerolineae bacterium | reverse complement strand
CGAGGTGCCACAGCAGGAGCGCATCCCCGGGCTGAACGCTGCTGCTCTTCTGAGTATCGATTAGTCGCATACCTTAACCACCTCACGGAGGTTCGCATGGCGCAGAAGATCATCCTGGATGTCGATACCGGCAACGATGATGCGGTTGCGATCCTGATGGCGGGGCACCACCCCGCCATTGAACTGGTCGCAGTCACGGTGACACACGGGAACGCCGTGCACGCGGTCACGCTGCCGAATACGCTCAAGGCCGTCTCGGCGGGTAACCTGGCGCACGTTCCGGTCTATCCGGGTGCGGTGGTGGCGCTGACCGAAGACCCGAAGCCTTCCTCCGGCCTGAACGGGCGGGTGCTCGACCTGCCTGAGCCGACAGTCAGACCTCAGCAGCAGCACGCGGTGGACTTCCTGCGCGAGTACTATCACGGGCCGGATGGCCCGCAGACTATCTATGTTCCGGTGGGCCCGCTGACCAACCTGGCGCTGGCACTGCGCCTCGACCCGGGGCTGGCGAGGCGTATTCCCCGCATCGTGACGATGGGCGGAGCCTATCGGGGCGGCGGCCGCAATCCCGCCGCGGAGTTCAACATTCTGGCCGATCCGGAAGGCGCGCGGGTGGTCTACAATGCCGGCATCCCGATCCTGATGGTCGGGCTCGAGGTTACCGAACAGGCGTTGGTTACGCCGGCGGACGTGGAGCGCCTGAAGGCGATTGACACACCTCAGGCCAGGGTGGCTGCCGCAGTGATGCTCGACGAGATCCTGTGGATGATCCAGGAATACGGGTGGGACGGCGGGCAGATTTTCGATGCCTGCGCAGTGGCGGAGATCATTGAGCCCGGGTTGGTCTCCACCACACCCATGTGGGTTGATATCGAAGTCAACGGCTCGCTGACGCGTGGCCGTACCGTTGCTGACATCTCTGGTCGAACCGGGCGCACCTCGAATGTGGATGTTGGTATTGGCATTGACCGTGCGCGCTTCGTGGAGATCATGATCGAGGCCCTGAGTGTGATCCGACAGCCTACCATCCGGCCTCATACGGCATGACCCATCAGTGAACAGATAGTTGCCGTCAACAGCATATCACGATGCACAATCGCCCAGGCCCGACAGGATTCCGCACCATCACAGACCTTGCTCTCTACTATGGACAGGTACTTGCTCCAGAAGACCGAAGCCGTCTGAAGCTGCGTGACTTCTGTTACCATTCGCAACGATGCTATGGTTAGCGCGTCAGAGCGTCTGTCGCCGGGGTGTTGCTGGCTGTGCTATAGTATCCGTTGAGGCCTTACTCTCCGATGACAGCACCCGCTCTTATTCCTGACCATCGCTCATCCATTCGGATTGCTCTGACCGCCTGGGCCGGGACGTTTGTGTACTTCCCACTTTGGGATGCCCGTGTGATGCTGCATGGCGATCCTGCACGCTGGAACGCCTTGCTACCCCGGGTGCTGCGTCTCGCCGTCGCGGTGGTATTTGCGCTGGGGATAGCGCTTGCACTGGTGGCCCGCGGGGGGCCGCTGGATTTCGCCAGCTTGGCACGGTCAGCACTGCTGATGGCCACCACCTGGATCTTCGGCGGCCTGCTGAGTGCAGGCTTCACCGCGCTGCTGGCAGAGACACGGATGCGTGTGTACGCCGCGTCACAGGTGACGGCCCTGTTGCTCGGAGGGGCTGCGCTGCTCTCTCCGGCTGCGCTTGGCACCGTGCTGCTGGTGATTCTCTCTGCACGGCTGGGCCTGTTCCCGGTGAGCGGGGACAGAGGCCTGGCGCTGGTGCTCCCGGCGTTCAGCGCGGCGCTGCTGCCTGCGTGGCTGGCCGGGCGAGCTGCTGCGGATACCTGGAGCGGTTCTCCGCCCGGCACAGACCGGTTGACGCAAACGGCGCTGGCATTGTGCCGGGCCTTCACGTCGATGGCCGGCTGGATTCTCGGCGCCACA
Organism: Anaerolineae bacterium; assembly: GCA_020852775.1. Lineage (GTDB taxonomy): Bacteria > Chloroflexota > Anaerolineae > Aggregatilineales > UBA3940 > JADZAD01. The sequence goes on along the minus strand of JADZAD010000083.1, from coordinate 14,097 downwards.
GTCGTGTCTGAGGCCATATTTGCCTATCCAGGCAGCGGGCAGGCACTGCTGGCAGGCACCGGACAGCTCGATGTGCTGTTGTTGCTGCCACTGGCACTCTCCGCGTTGCGGCTGCACGGTATCATGCTCGATCTGTCTCCCGGTGCGCCGATCCCACCGATTCGCCCGGCGCCGACGCGACCCTCTCACCCGGTGCTGATCACTGCGGCAGGGCTGCTGGTGGTGACCGGTGCACTGGCACTGTGGGGCAGCATCGCGCCGCCGCACGACCCGGCCAGCATCGATACCACACGGCTCTATGAGAAGGCCTCCCCGGAGCACCGGTCAGGCACCGATCATCTGGGGCGGGATGTATTCAGCCGGATGCTTCAGGCGCAGGCAACGGCCCTCAGCGGGGCGGTAGTCGGCGGGGGAACTGCGCTGCTGGTGGGCAGCCTGTGGCATATGGGCGCAGGTGCACTGCGCCACCACGGACGGGCAGGCGCCCTGCTCGCCGCGACCCTGCTCACCCCGGCGGAGGCGCTCGTCATCTTCGCGCCGGCCGTCGTGACGCTCGTGCTTGTGGCCGGATTATCGCAGTCGGTGTTGCTGACAGCCGTACTGGCTGGGCTGGTGCTCTCCGCGCGGGTGGCACTCGCCATAGACACTTCAGGGACGGTCAGATCGGCACGGTGGGGGGTGGCGGCGCTGGCGGCGCTGATGGTCGCCGCTTTTCAGGTCATCACCCTGCTGGGTGCAACCGGGGCAGGTACACCGGAAGCTTACGCCACACCCGGCAACCTGTTATTGTACGGACGTGAATGGGCGGCCAGCATCCCCCTGCTCAACGATTCACGGATGCTCTGGCGCGTATTGCAGATCGCCGGTGCGGCCTGGCTGCCCGGTGCAGCCCTGTATGCACTGGCCAACGTGCAGATTCTACCGTCAGGCGAGCCGAGTTCTCGCCTGACAGATTTCCTCGGATAGGACAGATTGATGCATATACTGGTGACGAATGACGATGGCATCTACGCGCCGGGTATCTTTGCCCTGCAGAACGCACTCCGGGGAATTCCGGGGGCGCGCATTACCATTATGGCCCCCGACCAGAACCAGAGCACGGTAGGGCACCGCAAGACGCTGCGCGAGCCGCTGCGCATCACCCCCGTCACGCTCACAGACGGAGTCGGCGGGTTCGCCTGCTCCGGCTCCCCCGCAGATGCGATCACGCTGGCGTTGAGCGGCTATCTCACGGAGAAGGTCGATCTCGTGGTGAGCGGAATCAATTCCGGCCCGAACATGGGGCAGGATATCACCTACAGTGGCACCGTCACCGCTGCGATGGAGGCCTGTATCATGGGCGTCCCGGCGATCGCGTTCTCGCTCGATCAGTATAGTGACTTCGATTTCAACCACGCGGCCCGTTTCGCGGCGCGCCTGGTGCCGGTGTTTGCGCGGCAGGTATTCCCGCCGCTTACCCTGCTCAACGTGAATGTCCCGGCGGGCGTCCCGAAGGGCGTGAAGATCACCCGGCAGGGCAAGCGGCTGTACTATGACACGCTGATTGACCGGGTCGATCCCTCCGGCAGGCCGTATTACTGGATCGGCGGCGGGGTGCCTGGCGGCGTGTATGATGACCCCGGCACTGATCTGTGGGCGGTGAACCAGGGGTACATCTCCGTGACGCCGATCGAGCTGGATATGACCGCGCACAACCTGATTGCCGCGATCGGTGGCTGGGGCCTCGACTTCGACGGCGCAGATGGCTGAGGCTGCGTGCTGAATCAACAGCGGCGAGAAACCCCGCCGCTGTTGCGTATTCCCGCTGTGCCTGTTTTATGAATGGTGCTTTGGCGACTGCCAGCCGTCCGTGTCAACGGAATCCGGGGTAGGCCCCTGTGTATCATCTGGACGGATGGACGACTCATTCGCTCGCAGGTCATCTGTCGCTGGTTGGCTGGCCGTATCCTCTTTCCTGAAGAAGAACACGTACCCTGCAGCCCCCAGGGAGACCAGGCCGAGCAGCAGCAGCCCTCCACCGATCGCAATGACTACGCCGGAGGGGATACCAGCGATGTGGCGGCCCTCAGCGTCCGTGGCAGCCTCATCCAGGGTAGCGACGCCGGGGCGCAGCGCATCCGGCGTGGACGCCCCGAAACTCAGGGCGACCTGACTGCCATCCGCGAGCGTCACCGGGATTTCGGAGAGGCTCGTCGCGCTGTGGGTGTCCGGTGGCTCGGCGAAGACTACATAGTCTCCCGCGGGCAGGTCGTTGAAGCAGAACGGTTCGCTGATCCCATCTGTCAGGTGAGTGCCAGTCGAAGCGCCGGAAATGCTGAGAGCTCCACCCGGCAGGAGTGCCTCACCCTGCTGCCACATGCCATCACCATCAAGGTCTTCAAAGAGGACCAGGCAGATCTGCCCGGTGCCCGTCACTGACGGGGCGGTGGTGGACGCTGCCGCCTCCGCGACTGTCGTTGCCGGAATCTCCGTCGGCGGAGGCGACGCGGAGCTGATCAACAGGCGCTGCCCTTCGTACAGCATATCGGAGCGCAGGCTGTTCAACTCACGGATCGACGGGGCGGTGACGCCGTAGGTCACCGCGATACGCAGCAGAGGTTCGCCGTAGCGCACGACATGCCACTGTGATCCATCTGCATCCGGTGACTGCGCCGGGACGGGCACCAGCCCGGTCGTATCGTTGTTGGCGCGGTTGGCCTGATCGGTGGAAGGATTGTAGCTCGGTGCGGCAGCGGCTGGCTGGGCTGCCGCGGACTGTGTCGAGGCAGGTTGAGCGGCGGCGGACGTGCTGGCGGCGGCAAGCGTCGCCATGCCCGGCACCGGCGTCCCGGTCGATCTTGCTCCCGGCAGCGGGGGGGCGCTCCCGGGGGTGATGGCGATCAGGCTGGCATCATCCCAGTACACGTCGATGGTCGGAGCGGCATACTGCGGGGTGCTGCGGGTGTAGACCGTCACACTGCTGCCCTGTGCGGTGACTTCCAGCACAAACAGGTCGTAGAAGTCCATCGGCACCTTGACTTCCGACCATACCACATCTGAACTGAGTGGATTTGTACCACCTTTCGGGTCGATTCCGATCTGCATGTAGATGTAATTCGAGCCTATCCCGGCGGCGCTGTTATGCGGGTCGGTTGGCGGCTCGGTGAAGGTACTCCATGCCATTCCCCAGGCCGTGAGGCGCAGCCTTGTGCCGGGCGTCACGCCGTTTACCTTCTGGTAGACCCCTGCCAGGTGCATTGCCCATTTGCGGAAATACTGCTGGGCAGTCGTACCGTCGTGGACCCGATAAGCGTCCACCTGAAGCGTCGCTGCCTTGTATTCGGGCGTGTCGAGGTTATCGGTATCGGTGTTCACCCACCACGGTGTCCAACCGGAGGCCACAAAGCCCTGCCCGGTGCCCGGCACCACAAACTCGTTGAACGGGGGCTCAAAGCTGGGGTTTGTCAGCAGTTCACCGCTCTGTGCGCTGGCAGGCTGTCCGCCCCCGGCCAGCAGCCCGATCAGCACGGCGGCGGCGGCCAGCCACAATTGTCTTGCACGGTTACCAGACATGGAAACATTACCCTTACTCGGATTTCGCGGGCCCGTAAAGGCCCCTTCCCGGCGCATTATACCTGAACCGGGCGGGGTCAACGACCTGTTTCAGGGGTACAGGAAGCGCAGCAGGAAGTCAGCGGGGGAACGTATCCGGCGCGTCAGCCATCAGCCGCGGTCTCCGTAAGCAGTTCACGGTACAGCGGTACGTGCTCAATCAGCAGGCGGGCGTTGCGCATGATCTGCTGGTCAGCCCGGTAAGAGAGGCTGCGCTGGGCTTCATCTGCCTCGATCCATATGACATCGTAATGCTCATTATCCTTGTCACTGGTGCTTCCACCGATCGCCCGGGCAAGGTAGAACCGTACCGTCTTGTAGACCTCATTCCCCTTGAGCGAGATGAACTCATAGTGAGATATGCCGGCCAGCGCGAGCAGCTCTGTCCGCAGGCCGGTCTCTTCACGGGTTTCCCGCAGAGCGGCCATCTCCGGGCTTTCTCCGTCGTTCAGGCGTCCTTTCGGGAAGCCGCGGTAGCTGTGCTCGGAGGCTTTGCCACCGACCAGCAGCACCTGGAGTGCGCCTGCGGAGGTAATCCGGCAGACAACGCAGCCGGCGGAAACGACGAATTTCTTCTTTGATGAGGCATAATTTCCGACAGACACTAGGAGGCTCCGGTAGCAGGTGGGATGGAATGATCGCTGTCGTCATGGTCAATGCCGGCCTGCAGATAATCCAGCACCGGCGGATTCAGGCTGATAACCTCCAGCGCGGTATGGCACTCCGGGCACGTTACCGGGGCCCACTGCGCGATCGACTCACGAACCCAGATCGGGGCGAGACATTCCGGGCAGCGAACCTTGACCACGTCCGGACGATACCAGATCATGGAATCGGCCTCTCCTGGTGGGGGAGCGCCATCCCCTGCAGGAAAGCGCGGATTGCGGCGGTGCTCTCTGCCCAGGTCGGGTGTGCTTCAAAGCGGCGGCGGGCGGCACGGCTCATCTTGATCAGCAGCGAGCGATCTGCGGCCAGCCGCGTGAGGTGGCTCACCAGCGCGGAGACATCCCCCGGCGCGGCGAGGAACCCGGTGGTACCATCCGCGATGATCTCGCCCGCGGCGCCGGCAGTCGAGGCGATGCCGGGCAGGCCGAACCCCATCCCTTCGAGATACACGATCCCGAAGCCCTCATAGCTGGAGGGCACTGCCAGCACATGGCTTCGCCGCATCTCACCTGCCAGTTCGGAGTCCGAGAGTGTGCCGGCCAGCCGGACTGTGCTCTCGAGGCCGTACCGGGCGATCAGCGCGTGGATGCGGGCCGTATAAGCCCGGTCGCTGGCCTGGTTCCCGACGATCGTCAGATCGGCGGTGCCGGCTGGCAGGCGGCTCAACGCTTCGATCAGAATATGCAGGCCCTTGCGCTCGATCAGGTTGCCGACGAACAGCACACGCAACGGCTGTTCAGCAGCCCGGTGGACGATGCCGGCATCTGTGAGATCGACCGTGAAACGATCCCCGGCCGGGTGAGCGACCACTGATGGGCGACCCGGCCCGGTGAGCTTCTCGACTGCGGCCCGCGTAGTCTGGCTGTTAAAGACAAACCCATCAACACCGCGCAGATAACGCTGCTCTACTGCACGGTAACCCACGTTCTGCCAGACAGGGCGCGCCTCGCTGCAGCGCAGGTGGTGGACAATGCTTACGATCGGGTAGGCGACCCGTCCACGCAGTCGCCTGTTCATCAGCACGAGTGAGGAGTGGTTCAGTTCGTCCTGAAGCAGCACATCATAGTCAGCGTGTAGCAGATGCTGGTACACATCCCGGTCAAAGTTCTGGATAAGATGGCCCGTATAGTGCTTCCAGCACTGGCTGATGACCTCGACATGGTCACCCTGTTCTCGCAGATGGGCAACCAGCACGCGATCGTACAGATAACCGCCAGAAATCGTCTCAAGGCTGCCATAGATCACCAGTCCGATGCGCACCACTGGCCCCGATCGCTTAACGCTCGACGCGGTACGACGCCCAGGCGATCTCGTTTTCCCAGATCACCACCTCCATCGCGTGGATGTTCTCCGCTTTGATACGATCGCTCATTGTCGTGCAGAAGATACGGGTGAAGTGTTCAATGCTGGGGTTCAGCCCGGCAAACTCGGGCAGATCGTTCAGGGTCTTGTCCCGATAATGGGCCACCAGTTCGTTGAGGTTCTTCTCTACGTCGATGATGTCTACAAGGTAACCGTGGCGGTCCAGTTCGCGCCCTTCAAGCCGCAGTTCGACGCGGTAGTGATGCGAATGCCACTCATTTTCCGAACCCCAGTCTCCCCCAATCAGAAAATGCTGGGCGACGAAATTACGCTGTACGGCAAGTTTGTACATTCTCACGGATCCTCTCTGTGTGTGACAGCCTGCAGGGGCATTTCGCTGTCATGCCCCTGCCTTATCAATACCTGTTCGTTTGTGTGCGGTACGTGCGCCCAATGCTACGGGTTGAGGTCGTCCATCAGGCCGAGCCGGATCGCTTCATCCATCGAGATCGCATCCTCTCGGATCTTCGCTCCTTCTTCCTCGACTGCACCCCAGAAGTCTTCCAGTCCTTCTCCACCTTCACCGAGGGCGCTCTCTAATTCACCCAGATCGAGGTCAATCCGGGCAGTATCCTTATCGATCTCCTCCAGTTCAAACACCTGGATGATCTCAGTGGGCTCCGCTTTTGCTTTTGCCCTGGCCTGGGCAGCCTGCCGGGCCAGCGCCTCTTCGCGCGCGGAGGAGTAGGTGAAGACCGGGGCGCCATCCACCTCGATCACGTCTGGTACCGCAATCTCTTCTTCTGGCTCCGGTGCTCCGGCGGCGACCCGCCCGGCCTTGACGGCAGCCCATGTCCCTTCCGGGTTACCCAGCACCGCATCCACACCGATGTAGTCGATCACGTCTCGAATGACCTTACGCCGGAAGTTCATGACCGCTCCCAGCATGTTCTGGCTATCGCCATCAAAGACCAGTGCCACGAAGAAGTGAACGCCGACGGAGATCGAAAACAGATCGTAGTTAAAGCCATCGTAATATTGCATGGTGGTGGAGGGTATCTGGCCGATATACGACGCGATCGTGCCGGAGTTTGTCAGATTGCGTGCCAGAAAGACCACCAGTTCGTTGAAGCGCACACGGTCATCGAACTGGCCGCCGCGCCATAGCACTTCCCCTTTGCGGTTGACGAATGCGACGCCTCGCGCCCCCAGGGCAAACATCTGTGGGCCAAGCATCCGGCCTACTTCCGCGGCATCCACCGGGGGGATTGGCCCGAACTCACCATCCGAGGAGGGCTGCGCAGCGGGGGAGGCCTGGCCAGGCCTTTCCCCGAAAAGCGCCTGCTGGACGGCGGAACTCACATCATGGGCGTCATAAGGCTTCTCGATCAGGCTGGTAACGCCTGCTTCGCTGGCTTGCTGGCGCAGGTCATCGGTGATGCGCTCCACGGTAAGGATGGACTTGACCGTGGGGTGCCGCCGGTGTGCCCGGCGGATCAGATCGAGGCCGCTCATCCCCGGCAGGGTGTTGCGCGTGACGATCAGATCGAGCGGCTTGATGAACTCCAGCATCGCCTCTTCACCTGAGGGGACGTCCACAATCGTAAACCCATGTTCGAGAAGCTCGAGCGTGGTCTTCAGAAAGCGGGCTTCTTCACGCTGGTTGTCGACGATCAGGATGTGGATTTCGCTGTCTGCCATCGCTCAGTTCCCTGTTGATCATGCGTGGTCGCGATAACGGTGAGGCAACAAACCAGATTGACATTCTGATGCGGATCGCGGATGGCAAACATCTCCCCGATCGCTGCGTGTCTCTCATGATACTCAATTCACAGGCGGAGTTTACAGCCACATCAGCGCCGTTTCGGAGGTGCATGTCAGTATTGCCCCTCGATCCTCTTTCTGCTACACTTGCCAGCGGATGGACGGTGCACAAACCGTCCTGTTCGTACCGGGTACGAGAGTAACCTTGAAGAGGCACTCGTTCGCTGCCCGGCCCGCCATAACACAGGTCGCTCCGCGGCAGACAGGCCGCGTTGTATGCAGGCAGCGGAAAAGGCGGCGTCTCAGGATGTCGCGATCCGGAGATGTCATCACCTGAAGAAAGAAGCGACCCGGCTTGTCTCTGACGACCTCCCCCACCGTGTTGAATGACCTGCTTGAACGTGCCGCGGCTTTGCTGCGTTCAGCGCGTTACGCGATCGCTCTGACGGGTGCAGGGGTCAGTACCTCGTCGGGGATTCCGGATTTCCGCAGCCCTGCGTCCGGCCTGTGGGAGAGCGCCGACCCGATGGTGGTTGCGTCTCTGCCCGGCTTCCAGCGGCATCCAGAGGCGTTCTTCCGGTGGATACGCCCGCTAGCCCGGCTGATGGTTGAAGCCCAACCTAACGCAGCACATCTGGCCCTGGCTGACCTTGAGCGGCGCAGTATTCTCCGGGCAGTTATCACACAGAATATCGATATGCTCCATACACGCGCCGGGGCAGAGCACGTGGTTGAACTGCACGGCAGCTTTCAGGAAGCAACCTGCATGGCATGTTACCGGGTCTACCCGGTGGGCCAGTTCATCCACCACTTCATTGAAACTGGCGAAACACCACGCTGTGAGCACTGCGGTGGTGTGCTGAAGCCGAATGTCATCCTGTTCGGTGAGCAGCTTCCCTTCCGCGCCTTGCAGGTCGCGCAGCGAACGGTGCGTGAATGTGATGTGATGCTGGTGGCTGGCTCCTCACTGGAGGTGGCCCCTGCTTCAGATTTGCCAATGCTTGCGAGTGAATGTGGCGCTAAAATCATAATGCTTAACTATGAAGCCACGTACATGGATCGGCATGCCAGCCTCGTTATCCATGACGACGTCGCAGAGATACTCCCCCGGCTGGCGATGCTGGTATAGGGGAGAGACAGGGAAAAGCCTCCATGTCGGATGATTGGGCAGAACGAGTACCTGAAGATGCTGCAGCCCTGCTTCAGCGTTACGCCCGGGCGCTGTTCAAGTACGAACGCCTGATGGAGATCAGCCGCCGGCTGAGCTCAACGCTGAAGCTCGATTCTCTTCTTGAGCACATCGTGCTGGCGGCGTCAGAGCTGACGGGCACGGAGGCGGCGTCTATCCTGCTTGTCGATAAGCTCACCGGGGTGCTGCGCTTTGAGGCCGCGGTAGATAATACCGGCTTCAAGCTCAGTTCGATCGAAGTCCCGGTTGAGGGCAGTATCGCGGGCTGGGTCGTCACTCACGGTGAGCCGCTGCTGATCGCTGATGTCACCGCTGATGCGCGCTTTTACAGCGGGGCAGACGACGAATCTGGCTTCCGGACGCGCAATATCCTGGCAGTCCCTATGTCCACACGTGACAAGGTGATTGGCTGCCTGGAGGCGGTCAATAAGCATGGGGAAGCACCGTTCAGCGATGAAGACCTGAGTACACTTAACACTCTCTCCGCACAGGCGGCGATCGCTATTGAAAACGCCCGGCTCTTTGAGCAGAGTGACCTGATCGCGGAAATGGTACATGAACTGCGGACGCCGTTGGCGGCGATCAAGGCGACCACGCATATTCTGGGACGTCCGGAGATCAGCGCGGATAAGCGCGAGCAGATGCTTGTGACAGTCGCCGGGGAAACCGATCGCCTGACACGTATGACGACCGAGTTTCTCGACCTTGCGCGCCTTGAGTCGGGCCGGACCCGCCTGCAGGAAACGCCTGTACAGCTTGGGGATGTGCTCCGGCAGGCAGTGGAAACCGTCCGGCCACAGGCTGGTGACAAGAACGTCAGCATCCAGTTAGAGCTGGCCCCCACGGGGCTGCCTCCGGTAATGGGTGATGATGAGAAGCTCAAGCAGGTGGCGCTCAATCTGCTGACTAACGCGATCAAGTACAACCGTGCTGACGGTGTGGTGACCGTGCGTGCCGCCACGCTCGAAGATGCTGTTGAGGTATCGGTCATCGATACCGGTTTCGGTATCTCCCCGGAGAACCTGCCGCATATCTTCGAGAAGTTCTACCGGGTGGCGGATACCGAAGGCTACACGCAGGGAACCGGGCTGGGGCTGGCCATCACCAAGCGTATCGTTGAGGGACACGGTGGTGAAATTGCTGTATCCAGTATCGCCGGGGTAGGTACGACCTTCACCTTCAGGCTCCCGGTCAGAAAGAGCGGCAGGCGCCGGGCGGCATCCTCTGCGAAATAGCGCAGCCGGGGCTTCGGGGTATGGAAGCAAAATCCAAACGTATCTCTCCGATCTTCCGGGCAGCCGGGCTGCTGGCGCTGCTGTTGATCGCGGCGCTGCTGCTGAACCTGCTGCTGGTGGATTACCGGGCCAGTCTGGCCTTGCTTGGTGGGGCGCTTGGCGCCGCGGTGGTGCTTGCCGTTCTTCGCTTCCTCACCACCTGGCGCAGGCGGCTGCTGGCGCTGGGGTTCCTGGGGCTGGTAGCTGCTGTGCTTTGCCTCGTGGTTGTACTGAGTTCCGGCCTGGGATTGACAGGGGCCGCGGCAGGCGAACCGCTTGATCCGTTCGAGATACCCTCCGGGGAAGCGTCTGCCGGAGATGAGCCAGCGGCTGTGCCCGAAGCGCCCTCTCGCGTGGCGGCGATCACCGGCTATCACATGATTATCCAGCCGGACGAAGACCTGTCTGCGTTCGTCATCGAGGAAGAGGTCATCTTCGATGTCTACGAAGGCGCTCAGGTCGTGGCAGAGAGCCAGGTGCAGGCCTTTCCCCGGCGCGAGGTTGAGCGGGCCCGGCGCGGCTTTCTGCTCTGGGAAGTGGATGTCGAAGTGCTTGACGGCAACGCGGCACGGCGTATCGCGCTGCGGGATGCTTCCGGCGGAGTCTACGAGAGCCCGTTCTGTTCGGGCAGCCTGTGCCCTGCTTCCGTTATCGAGCTGCGGGACTTCCCGCAGGGGGCCTTCCACGCGGCACGTGATACGACCAGGCTGAATTCAACACCGTTTCTGAACACGGAGACCCTCGAATGGTCGGTTAATGACCTGCGCCGTCCGGTGGCTTTCGCTTTTGTCGCACCGCCGTTTTCAGTGATTAAGCCGGTTCTTGCCCCACTGCTGGGGGCCTCGAACCTTGCCGAGTGGATGGTAGCCCTGATCGGTATGCTGGGGACGGTCATCTTCTTCCCGCTGGTCAGGGCCTTTGTTGATGATTGGCTGCAGGGCCTGATGGTCAGTGGAACAAAGAAAGTCGTCAGGGAAGGGCGCAAAGTCCTGCCGAAACACCGCACACATCCACCGGGTAACCAGCCATCGGATGGTCATCTGGCGGGTACTCCCCCACCGGATGTTCATCCTCCGGCGGATGATCCGCCGGTTGCACCGGGATAGCGCCGCCTTCTCGCCACACCGTCTGTCCCCGCGCACACAGGAGAGTCGCTGTGATTGACTACGTTGTATATGGCAAGATCATCATCGATACCGTTCATCAGTATGACGGCACGGTGCTGGGCGATACCCCCGGAGGGGGTGGGCCGCAGGGCGCATTCGGGGTGCGCCTGTGGCAGGATTCGGTTGGGCTGCTGGCCCGCGCCGGGACCGATCTCGCGCAGCCGTATCTCGACCAGTTGAAGGCACTGCGTATCGATCTGGAGGGCATCACCAGCTTCGACGATCTGCCTACACCGCACGGCGTGATGATCATCGACGAGCAGGGCGAAAAGCACTTGCGTGACCGCACTTTCATGCAGGATGCCTGGCACCAGCTTCTGGCACGGGATGTCAATCTGCCGGAGCACTACAGCAAGCCGCACCTGATCCATCTGATCACCGAGTTCCCGGAAGAAAACATCGTCAGGAGGGCGGTCACCATGCGTGAGCAGGGGATCGTATTCTCGCTTGAGCCGCTCCTTTTCGATTATATCGCTGAGAACCGCCCCGCAATGGTTGAACTGCACCGTCACGTAGACATCACCAGCCCGGACCTCCCCTGTGCCCGCGCAGTCTCCGGGAAGGATGATCTGCTCGATGTCTTCCGGTTCTGGACGAAGCTCGGCCCGGAGTTCATTACGATCCGGGATGGCGAGCGCGGGTCATACGCATGGGATCGTGAACATGACCAGATCTGGCATGTCCCCGTCGTGCCGGTGAACGTGGTAGACGTGACAGGGGCAGGGAACGCTTATGGAGGCGGCGCCTGTGTCGGCTGGATGCTCACCCGGGAGGCGCGCCTTGCGGCCTGTTACGGGGCGGTTTCCGCCAAATACATGGTCGAACGCTATGGCTACCCGGCGATGACGCCGGAACTGCAGGCGGACGCACAGAAGTGGCTGGACTGGACAATGGAACGCGTGAAGCCGGTCTGAGTAAGGACGCGGCATACGACAGACAAAAAACGGGGGCCACACTGGCCCCCGTCTGATTCAGGCGTCACGAGCTATGCGTTGGCACGCTTGCGGGTGAAGGGTAGTTCGCCCTTTTCCCATGCCACGAGCAGGGGCACGGCGTTGAAGATCGAAGAGTAGGTGCCGCTCAGCAGGCCGATGAACAGGATTGCGATAAACTGCTTGATCGAGTCGCCGCCGAAGAGAAGGATGGCCACCATGATGAAGAAGGCGTTGAGCTGGGTTGCCAGTGAACGATGGATCGTTTCCAGCACAGAGCGGTTGACAACCGTCTCGTAGTCCTCACCCCGGTAGCGTGGCAGGTTTTCGCGGATGCGGTCGAACACCACGATGCTGTCCTGTACGGAGAAGCCGACTACCGTCAGAACCGCAGTCAGAAAGAGCGCATCCGCCTGCCAGCCGAACAGCAGGCCGAGGAGCGCCATCACACCCATCGTCACCAGCACGTCATGAAGCATGGCAATGATCGCGCAGGCTCCGTAGCGGATCGCATGCGGAACCTTGCGGAATGCGAACCAGATAAAACCGAGGATGATCACGGTGGCGGCAAGCACAGCGAAGATCGCCGCCCGGGTGACCTCCGCACCGACTGCCGGGTTGACCACGTCGAACGTGGATTGCCCGCGGTCGATGGGGGCAACCTCCGTGCTGAGGGCCTCGATCACCTGGGCCTGCTCTTCAGGTGTCAGCGCGCCTGAACGCACCTGCCACACGTTGTTGGCCGGGTCACCCAGTTGCTGAATAACGGCGTCATCCTGTCCCATCTCTGTGTAGACACTGCGGATACCGTCTTCCGTAGCCGCGTCTTCAAACTTGAGCACATACAGGCTGCCGCCGCGGAAATCGATTGCCAGTTGGACGGGGGTGCCGAAGCGCGCCATTGAGACAATCATAGCGATGACGCCGGGGATGATCAGGACGGCAGAGATGGCGAAATACAGGTAACGGCGCTGTGCGAATCTGAACATACCGGGTGCCTCTCTTAAAGACCAAATAACCAGGGACGCCTGGCAACCGTCTCGTCGGTTACCGGCTTCATCAGGAAGTACAGGAAGGTACGGGTTACAATGATGGCCGTGAACAGGTTAACCATCAGGCTGAGTGCCAGCGTCACCGCGAAGCCGCGTACCGCTGCCGCGCCAAATGTTGTGCCGAACAGCCACAGCACCGTGCAGATGATGATCGTTGACAGGTTTGAGTCGCGGATGGAGGGAAAGGCACGGTCAAAGCCGGCGTCAACCGCGCGGTCGAGCCGCTTGCCGTTACGCAGCTCTTCCTTCATGCGCTCGAAGATCAGGATGTTGCCGTCCACTGCCGTCCCGATGCCGATCAGAAAGCCGGTGATCGCCGGGAGCGTCATCGTGATCGGCACGAACTTGTAGATAGCGAAGTTGATCACAGCGAATACCAGAAGCGCAAGTGCCGCAGAAGCGCCGGGCAGCCGGTAATACACCAGCATGAACACCACCACGATGATGATGCCGACGATCCCTGCCCGGACGCTGCGTTCAATCGAGATCGCGCCGAGGGTCGGGCCAACCGTGCTCGTGGAGTCCACGCGCAGAGGGATGGGCAGTGCGCCATAGCGGAGCTGGGTCGCCAGGCGGTCAGCCTCCTCTACGGTGAAATCACCGCTGATCGAGCCCTGTCCGCCGGGGATCGGCTCACTGATACGCGGGGCGGAGATCACTACGCCATCCAGCACAATGCCGAGATACTGCCCAACGTGGCTGGTGGTATAGTCACCGAACTGCTGCGCGCCGTCAGCAGTGAGTGAGAACACGACGTTTGGATTGCCGAGTTGATCGGCCCCACGGCTGGCTGATTGCAGGATGTCACCCGTCAGGACGGTACTGAAGACCGTCCCGGTAATCTCCGGGGTGTCAGTGTCACCGCCTGTACTGGCAGGCACCGTATTACCGCGTTCCTGGCTCAGGTCGGTTGTTACACGCGTCCCGGCGTTGACGGGCAGAGAGCCGAAATCAACAAACTCAAGCTGTGCGGTCTGCTGGATGAGAGACACCGCGCTCTCCGGGTTCTGGTAGCCGGGCAGCTCGATGATCAGGCGGCGATCCCCCTGGAGCTGGATGACCGGCTCCAGCGCGCCGAGGCTGTCCACGCGGTTCTCGACAATCTGGCGGACTTCCTTCATGGAAGCTGCGTCAACCGCTGCCTCAGCGGGGAGATCGGCT
>JADZAD010000082.1 GCA_020852775.1 Anaerolineae bacterium | reverse complement strand
GGGCTCCAGCCCGGCGTCTATGACGTGCGTGTGGCGTTTGTCAACCCGGTGACCCGTGCCAGCGCCCTGAACCTTGCCATCGCAGGCCGTGATGTGCAGGGACGCTATCTGATTGGTGAGATCGTCGTGCAGAACCCATGAGTACATAACCGGGCTGCGCCTGTGCGTAATGTCCCATCCTGCTATCCGCCCATCTGCATTATACTTACTCAGCAGACAGATAATCTGATACTACTCTACGGGTTATCGCCGCAGGGAGGTCTGTGTGGCCCAAGCACAACCGAGGCGAGTGTTGTATCTGATTGACGGGCTTGGCATGGGTGGTGCAGAACGCCTGCTGGTGCCTATCCTCCAGTATATGGATCGGACGCACTTCGATGTGCGTGTCTGTACGCTGCAGACGAAGGACGGGAACCCACTGGCGGAAGACATCAGGAAGCTGGGCGTCCGGGTTGATTTCCTCCCGGTACACCATCTGCGTGACCTGAGCAATCTTCCCCGGGTAGTCGCCTACCTGAAACAGGAAAAGATCGATCTGCTGCACACCCAGTTGGAATTCGCCAATGTACTGGGCGGGTTAGCGGCTGCCTGGCTGCGTATCCCGGTGGTGACGACGCTGCACAACCTATATGATCCGCTCTGGGGGGCGCGTTCGCTCTGGCGGCACTGGGTGATGTGGGGGGTGCTGCGCTATTTCTTCCAGCGGGTGATCGCTGTTTCAGAGCCGACACGTCTGCACCATATTGATATGGGCAAACTGCCACCCCGCAAAGTTATCACCCTGTATAACGGCATCGATCTCTCCCCCTACCGGGCGCTGGACGGTTCGGAGCGTGGCGCTGTCCGCGCTGCGCTGAGTATTCCGCCTGATGCGCCGCTCCTGCTGACTGTGGCTGTTCTGCGGCCTCAGAAAGGCATCCAATATCTGATTCAGGCGATGCCAACTATTCTCAGGGCTGTACCGGAGGCACGCTATCTGATCGTTGGTGGCGGCGATCATGACGCCATCCTGCGTGATGTGGCAGAGCAGGCCGGGGTTGCGGATCGGGTTGTTTTCGCCGGGACGCGCCGGGATATACCAGCGGTGATGTCGGCCTGCGATGCGTTTGTGCTCCCGACAATGGGTGAGGCCCTTCCGACGGTGCTCGCGGAGGCAATGGCGGCCTCACGCCCGATCATCGCCAGCGCGGTGGGCGGTGTACCCGAGATGATCGAGGATGGCATTAACGGAGTGCTGCTGCCTCCTGCGGAGCCAGACGCGCTGGCGGAAGCCTGTATCCGCCTGCTTCAGGATCCGCTGTATGCACGGCGGCTGGGTGAGGCCGGGAAACGGGTAGTCGAAGAGAAGTTCAGCATCCAGCAGCAGGTCGCACAGCTTGGGGAGCTTTACGAAACCCTGATTGCGGAAAGGGCGAAACGCTGATGCGCGTCTGTATCGTTGAACCCCGCAGCACCGGCGGAATGATCCATTATGCTTACCAGCTCGCTGATGCACTGGCCGGGGCAGGCCTTGAGGTCTCGCTGGTGACGGCCACAGATTACGAACTGGCTCATCTGCCTCACCGGTTCAAGGCTGTCCCCATGCTCCGGCTCTGGACGCTTTACAGCGCCGGAGGACGCACGGATGTACACGGCACGCTGGCGAAGCTGGCGTACCGCCTCACGCGGTTAGTACAGCGCGGCATCCGTGCGCTGCGGCTGGTGCGCGAATGGCTCCGGTTGACTGGCTATCTGCTGCGTGAGCGCCCGGATATCATCCAGTTCGGCAAGATCGAATTTCCCTTTGAGGGCATCTTCCTGGCCTATATGCGGGCGCGTGGACTGTGTCTGACGCAGGTCTGCCACGAGTTCGAGTCGCGGGAGCAGGGGGTGTGGGGAGCGGTGATCAGCCGGTTCTATACCGGCGTCTACGGCAATTTCGCGTTTCTGTTCTTCCACGCGGAGAGCAACCGCGCGCGTTTCATGGAGCTTTACCCGTATCCGCCTGAGCGTACAGCGATTATTCCGCACGGTAACGAAGGGCTGTTTGTGCAGGAAGCTAAAGCCGGGGCAGTGTCGGTTGACCTGCGGGAGCGATACGGTATCCCAGCCGGGGTACCGGTGGTGCTCTTCTTCGGCAATCTGACCGCCAGCAAAGGACTGCCCGATCTATTGCAGGCTTTCGCCCGGCTTGATCCAGCCTCCGGAGCGCGGCTGCTGGTGGCAGGGTATCCGACGAAGTTCATCGACATGGATGAACTGCATCAGATGACCGGTACGCTGGGCATCACGGCGCGAGTGGTCTTTGATTCGCGCTACATCCCGGTTGAAGAAGTCGCGGCGATCATGGGGCTCTCGGCGGTCGTTGTCTACCCGTATCGCAGTGCCACGCAGAGTGGATCGCTGCAGGTTGCCTACGCCTTTGCCCGGCCTGTGATCGCGACGAGAGTGGGTGGTTTGCCGGACGTGGTTGAGGAAGGAAGAAGTGGCCTGCTGGTGGAACCGGAGAACCCGGTGGAACTGGCCGCGGCGATCGAGCAGGTGCTGGCCGACCCAACCCGCGCACACCAGATGGGTGAGTATGCCCACCACCTCTCTGAGACGCGCTTCGCCTGGTCAAGCATCGCCGGGCAGATCAGAGAAGCCTATGAACGTCTGCTGGCGAGTGGGCGCTGAAGTTGTGATCAGGTCAGTGAACGCAGGAAGCGGCGGTTCTGCCCCAGCATGCGCGGCACAGGCGTGAGCTTCACCCGAAAGCGGTGGAACGTGTCGTGCCAGCCGAGGAAGATGCGGCGGATTGCCATCGGCTCCGCCAGCACTTCGCGTGGATAGGCCGGGCCTGTCATCAGTGTGAAGGCCGCCTGGAAGCCCTGCTCAGTGAGAAATCGCTGCAGGTCAGCGTTGAAATCGCTACGAAGCCCGTTAGTGTAGGCAAAGACTGTTGCGTCTGCGCCGGTTTCCTGCTCGACCCGGCGGCGTGACTCGATGATCTCGTTCTGCGCTTCTTCCAGCGGGATTCGGGTCAGGATCGGGTGGTTCACCGTGTGTCCGCCGAATGTCATCCCCGCCCGTGCCATCTCGCGCACCTGATCCCATGTCATGGGCAGGTTCGCCAGCGCGTCTTTCGGGAAGTTGACCTCAAGCATGTCCGGGACACGCGCGGCGCAGGCCTGTTTCTCGTGCTCAGGCAGCGACTTGATCACCGAGAACCAGTCCTCGAGGACGAAGTCCTTCTCATCATCAGTCGTCCACTCGCGCCAGCCGAGCAGGGGAAGGTCCGCGTGTGTGAGGCGTGTATGGTGGAAGCAGTACGCTACCATGTCCCAGTAGAACGACACCTGCCTGTCCAGAAACCCGGTAGTCAGAAAGAACACGGCAGGAATACCCATCCGGTTGAGCACCGGGAAGGCCTGCTCATAGTTGTCGAGGTAGCCGTCATCGAAGGTCACGAGCAGCGCGTGGTGGGGCAGCCGGCGTCCATCCCGGATAAAAGCAACCACGTCATCCACTGAGACGATGTTGAAGTGCCGGGCAACGAACTCCATCTGCCGCGCAAAATCCGCAGGGGTCGCACTGACGTTAGGCCTGAACGTCTCGAAAGCCGGGTCGTGCACATCGGCGATCCGGTGATACGCCAGCACGGTCAGCCGGTTCCAGACAAAGGGATGAGTGGTCGAGTATAACACCGGGCTCAGATACATCACCGTGTCACTTATCTCCTCGTGATGCCTCACGTCGCTGAAGGGCCTTCCGGTATACGTCAAGTGTTGCCTGTACCTGTACCTCAAGCGCGAAGTCCTGCCGTGCGCGCTGTTCCGCTGCGCTGCCCAGGCGGCGTGCAAGGGTGCTGTCAGCGGCGAGCCTGAGGATTGCCTGTGCCAGGCCGGCCTCATCGCCCGGCTCAATCAGCAATGCCTCCCCGCCATCGGTGACCACTGCCGGAATGCCTCCGACCCGGCTGGCGATGATCGGCTTCCCCAGCGCCATCGCTTCAAGCAAGCCGATAGGCGTCCCCTCGGTGACGGATGGCATCAGGAACAGGTCACAGGCATTGACGATTCGCAGCACGTCGTCATGCTGCCGGAAGCCGGCCAGGATCACCCGGCCCTGCAGCCCGGCTCCGGCGATCTGCTCTTCGAGTGCCGTGCGCAGGTGTCCCTCACCGACAATCAGGCAGCGGAGATCGCCACGTTCCTGCCCTGCTAACCGCATACTGTTGATCAGGTGCGGAAACCCCTTTGCTTCGACCAGCCTGCCCACCGCACAGCTTATTATCGCATCTGCTGGCAGTTTGAACTCCCTGAGCAGGTGGTCACGCCCGTCTGGCTGGAGCAGCGAGCGGTCGATAGCGATCGCGTTCAGGATGAGCGCGGCGGCATCTTCTTCTACTCCGGCCCGGATCAACTGGCGCTGGATATCCGGCGCGACAGTGATGAACATATTGGTACGCCGGTGGCTGGCCCGCTCAAGCGCCTGATAGAACCGCCCTTTCAGGCGGCCCTCGTGTTCCGCTTCGTACCAGCTATTGAGTGTAGAAACGAGCGCGACGTCCGTGCCCATCACCGCGAGGCTGCCCCACAACTTGGATTGCGGGTTGACGGTATCCATTACCGTGAAGTGGTGTACATGCAGCAGGCGGCGCAGCCGGGACACGATACGTGGGTCGCTCTTGGAGCGGCCCACTGCATAGGCTTCCAGCCCGTGCGCCCGCGCAGTGGCAACTGCGGGGCCACCTTCCAGCCCGGCGATCGCGCCCTGGCCTGGTGGAAGGGCGGCGAGCAGGTTCAATGCCCGCGCCGTCGCGCCGCCAAAACGGGCCGCCAGATCAACCAGCAGGATGCGTGGCTGCTGCCCGTTCATCCGCGTGCGACCCTCTGCCAGATGGCGGTCTGTTTACCGGATGCGTAGCGCATCAGGCCTTTCAGCGCGGCAAAGTTGCTGTCTACCAGGAAGGTTGGCAGGTAAAGCAGCTTACCGAGCGCGCCTCGCTTCCCGACCACCCGTCCGAGCGCGGCCAGGCCGTAGAAGGCTACCTGGAGGCCCAGAAAGGCCCAGTTCCAGGGCGGTACAAGCCATACGAAACCGGCAAGCCCGCTGCCTGCTGCGGGGAAGATGACCGCCAACACGTTTGCCAGCAGCGCAAGGATCATCGCAAAGGGGACGAGTGGGCGCAGAAACTTATGTGAAACGATCTGCCAGGTGACGACGGGCCGCCGGAATGGCAGCACCTCAAAGGCACGCAGGATGACCTGGTAGCGCCCGGCGATAATGCGTGAACGCCGCGTGATTTCATCCTTCGCCGAGAGCGACACCGGCTCAAAGGACTGTGCTTCAGGCGCATACATAATGTGGTAGCCCTGCTTGATTACCTGAATAGCGATGTAGAAGTCGTCATTGATGATCCCGGTAGGGGGCGGCGTAAACAGGCTGCGCCGTACCGCGAGAATCTCCCCTGCGACCCCTGTGCAGCAGCCTAGGCGGGTTTCCTGCTTCTTGATGAAGGACTCGTATTTCCAGTAGGCTCCCTCCGAGGCGCCCAGCGCCTCGCCACTACCCCCGGCGACATGCTTGGCCCCGCTGACGGCTCCGACCTTTTCGTCTCCAAAGGCCTGCGCCAGGTGGTGCAGCGCGTCAGGGTTGTACATGTTGTTGGCGTCCGAGAACACGATGATGTCTCCGCGCGCGGCGAGCACACCGTTCTTCAATGCGGCGAGCTTGCCGGCCCGCTCCGGGCGGTAGCTCAATTCAACGCCCCGGTCGGCGAACGAAGTGACGATTTCGACGGTACGGTCGTCGGAGCCGTCGGCAGCTACCAGTACCTGCAGCTTATCGGATGGGTAATGCAGCGCCAGTGAGTTGTCCAGTTTAGCGGCGATCACCGCCTCTTCGTTATAGGCGGTGATCAGCAGCGTAACGGTGGGCCATTCGGTGGGTGGCGCGGGAGGGCGGTAACGAGGGCGCAGGGACGCGAGCGCCGCCAGTACGACCGGGTAGCCCAGATACGTATAGACGATGAGCAGAACGCTCAACCAGAAGAGAATTGCGATCACTACCAGTACTCCAGATGGGTGGCGGTCGTTTCAATTTTCCTGTATATCTGAGATCAGAGCGCTTTATCAGAATCCTGTCGTGATTCTGTGCACTGATTCAACGGGTCAGTCGTGCTTGTCCGAATCCCTGCCATCCGGTCATATCAGAGAGGCGGCCCGGCTTGAGTTTTCCGATATTATGCTTACAGTATAGTCAGTCCGCTGTGGTGCTCAAGTTGAGCGGACTATAGTACCACAGGTAGTTCCAAGTTCCAGTCAGCGGGCCGTTGGCTCTTTCGTGTTTTAATAACAGATAGGCCTGAGCCACAGGCCTTCCATCCGAACCCGACGACAGGTTGAGAAGAAGCGATGTATAAACTCAGAATCTGGCTCAGCGTACTGATCGCGTGGTTAGTCCTCTTCTATAACATTGAGCGGGTGACCGAGCCGCTCAACATTGCCAGCTTCGTTTACGTATTCGTGCCAGTCACCGCGGGTATTGTCCTGCTGGTGCCACGTGTCTCGAAGCGAACCTATCTGATTGCCTACATCATCTTCATCCTGCTGATCTACGTGGTACTCAAGTTTATCTTCCCGCGGCCTTCCAGCCTGTTCATTTCCGCCGCGATTATCGAGGTGGTGTCCATCATTTTTACGGTCGTGCTGGTCAAGCAGGTTGGCAACTTCCTGTGGGATTTTGAAGACACGATCGAGAACCTGACATTCCACCAGATAGGCCTTCCCCCACGGTTATATGAGACCACCGAGACGGAGGACCTGTACCGGGAGGTCAAGCGCAGCCGGCGCTTCCGCCACAGCCTGTCTCTGCTGGTGCTGCGTCCGCAGTTCGATCCCCGGTCAATTCAGTTGAATCGCGTGATGGTTGAGTTGCAGAAGACGATGGCGGAGCGTTACATCCAGGCACGGGTTGCCAAACTGCTGTCGGATACGCTGCGGGATATCGACCTGGTGGTGGTATCAGGACAGGAATACATCGTGATGCTCCCAGAGACGGATGCCGAGGAAGCACAGAAGACTTCTGTGCGGCTCCAGCGCGCGGTCACCGAAGAGCTGGGGATCGATGTGGCGGTAGGGAGCGCGGCCTTCCCGCAGGAAGCAGTCACGCTGCGCGGACTGATCGAGACAGCGACCACGGCGCTCGATCCGTCGCGCAAGCCGGAACGTGTCTCGCTGACGACGCGCGCGGATACGTAGTGTGGGTGATGAGACGGGTGGATATGGAGTAGTGGTATGTCGCGCATACTGGTGATTGACGACGATTCGCTGCTGCGAAACATGATCGAGATGTCTCTCATGATCGACGGCCACAATGTGCGTACCGCCGTGAATGGGGCTGAGGGCATCAGGATGGCTGAGGAGTGGCGGCCTGACCTGGTGCTGCTGGATGTGATGATGCCCGGCATGAGCGGTTTTGAGACTCTCAGCCGCCTGCGTGAGATTGACGCGGTCTCTAACACGCCTATTCTGATGCTGACGGCCAAGGGGGGCATCGACGACAAGACCATCGGCTTCAAGTCCGGGGCTGATGACTATATCGTCAAACCGTTTGATGATACCGAACTGAAACTGCGGATCGCAGCACATATCCGCCGCTACCAGTTGAGTTCTGAACGTGACCGCTATGTGCCAAGCCAGGTTGTTCGGGTGCCGATCCTGCTCCAGCGCCGCCGCAGCGGGATGTTCAAGAGTGGCTACCAGATCGCCAAGCGGCTATTTGATATTATGGCCTCTCTGCTGGTGATGCCCGTCGCTCTGCCACTGATGGCGCTGGTAACGCTGGCAATCCTGATTGAGTCTCCGGGGCCGGTCTTCTTCCTGCAGCAGCGGACGGGCCAGAACGGCAGGCGTTTCCAGATGCTCAAGTTCCGCACGATGGTGCCGAATGCCGAGGCGCTGAAGGAGAAATACGCTCATCTCAATGAGCTGACGTGGCCGGATTTCAAGATCACCAACGACCCCCGCATGACGCGGATCGGTAAGTTTCTGCGCCGCAGCAGCCTTGACGAAGTGCCGCAGATATTCAATATCCTGAAGGGGGATATGAGCCTTGTGGGGCCGCGGCCAACCTCCTTCAGCGCGGATACCTACCAGCTCTGGCAGACAGAGCGGCTCGAAGTCCGGCCTGGCCTCACCGGGCTGTGGCAGGTCAAAGGTCGCAGCGACATCGACTTCGTTGAGCGTGTGGAACTGGATATCGAATATGTCGAGCGGCAGAGCTGGCAGTTGGATATGTACATCCTCTGGCAGACAGCGGCTGCCGTGATAGGCGGACGCGGTGCACATTGACAGTCTTGGGGGAAAGGGATGGGGTGGCGCCTGCAAGCCTGATGAAAGCGTGACTCTGCATGCTTAGAGATCAGCGGGTTCGTGGTATTACCCAGCGGCTGGATCGACAATCCTCGACCATGCCGCTCATAACGCCTGAAGACCCTTCCAGCTACCGGGTTGTTCCGGCAGACAGCGGTGGACGAGCCGACGAGGGCAACTTCTGGCGAATCTATTGCTATGTGCTGCCCGACCTTGCGGAAGGCTTCGGGTTGGATATTTACGATGACTGCATCATGGGGCGTGAGGGCAGCAAGCCCAACCAGGTCAGCCTGTCGGCCTATGATGCCGAACTGCTGGGTGTTTCGCGGGAGCACATCCTGCTCAGGCCAACCAATGATAAGCTGCTCCTGCTGGATATGGGCAGCACCAACGGCACCCTCAAGAATGGTAAGATCGTCGGGCAGTTCGTGCCGCACAACCTGTTGGACAACGATGTCCTGATGCTGGGCAATCTGGGGCTTGTGGTGCGCGTGCTGAAGCAGCCCGCGCAGAAGCCGCCGGATCGTCAGGTAGACCTTGCCGCCGCGCTCTCCCATGTCACCCGGTCGATCACCTCCAAGCTCGAACTGGGCGCGATCCTCAGCCAGGCGCTTGAGATCGCCGCATCACTGGTTGTGGCAGACGAGACCTCGATCTGGCTGGTGGATGAGGTCACCGGCGAACTGATGCTGGAAGCTCGCTTCGACTCGCGGGATCACAACGCCTTCCACCGGATGCGAATGGCTGCGGGTGATACCCTGGCCGGGCAGGTCATCAAGACCGGCCAGTCAATCCGGATCGCGCGTGGGGCAGGTGATCCGCGTATCAAGATCAAGACTAACTATCTTGCTGATGCACTGATGTATGCGCCGCTGGCACTGGGCGGGATCACCTTCGGGGTAGTATCGGCGATCAAGCACGGGATCGACGTCTCCTTCTCAGAGCAGGACGAGAGCATCCTGAACCGGATTGCAGACGCTGCGGCAGTGGCGATCCAGAACGCCCGGCTCTACGAGGCAACTGACAGCGCACTCACGGCCCGTATCCAGGAGCTTGCAGCCCTGAGCCAGCTCTCGATGGTGATCTCGTCATCGCTGAACCCGGCGGATGTCTATGAGGAACTGACGCGCCAGGTTCGGCGGCACTGGGATATTGACGCGCTTGACCTGTGGCTGCGTGATGATGTCAACGGGACTTACAGTAGGATCGCTTATCTGCTGAACGAGCCTTACCCACGCCAGAAACTGCCACGCTACAGCGTCCATCACGGGGTCGTTGGCGAGGTAATGCGGACAGGCAGCCCGATCTTTGGTAATCACGCAGAGGATTACCCGGCATTTGACCCGGAATGTGACGCGCCTGAAGGCCTGATGGTGCACTCGTTCGTGGTTGTCCCGCTGATGGTGCGTGGGCATGTGATTGGCGCACTGGGCCTGTTCAATAAACGGGATGCCGCCTTTGACCAGGAGGATGTCGAGTATCTCCAGCGATTTGCCAACCCGGTTGCTTCGGCATTGCAGAACGCGCGTCTTCACGAGATATCTGAGCGCGAGCGTGACACGATCCACGAGATGACCAACGCCCTCTCCCAGCCGCTGCTGATCTTCGACAGCCGGGGCGACCTGATCGTGTCCAATCGTGCCGCTCAGGACATGCTCACGACATATAATCTCGAACTGTTCCAGGGCCTGATGGATATTCGCAACGGTACCAGCGAGCTGACGGTTGGTGAATATACGTTTGTGGCAACCGTAGAAGACAAGCCTGATCTGGGAACGATCATCGTCATGCACGATATCAGCTACGTCCGGCGGCTGGAGACCGCCCGCGCGGAGTTTGTCCGGGCGCTGTCGCATGACCTGAAGGGGCCGATTGCGTCGATCCGCGGGTATGCGAACCTGCTGGAGCGTATGTACACGCTCGACGAACGGGCGAACAAGCTCAAGACCGGCATTCTTCAGGGGACGGACCAGTTGATAGTGATGGTCAATGCTCTCCTGAACATCGCTCTGCTGGCGGAAAACCCGGAGGTGGAGCGCACACCGGTCAATCTGCCCGACCTGGCCCGAAACGCTGTTGAACTGCTGCAGGGTGCGGCGATGATCAAATCGATCAATATCCGCCTGCTGATCGAAGGACAGCCATACGCTATCTACGGGGATGAGAAACGCCTGCAAAGCAGCCTGTTCAATCTGATCGATAATGCGGTAAAGTACTCCGACAAAGGTTCTATCCTGGTTTCTCTGATGTTCAGCGAACAGGATATTGTCATCAAGGTGCGGGATGACGGCCCCGGCATCTCAGACGAGGACATGCCGGATATCTTCAACCGCTTCTACCGCGGCTCAAGGCATGTGGTAAAACCGGGGGTTGGCCTCGGCCTGGCCCTTGTGCTGAGCACGGTATCAAGCCATAAAGGGAGCATCTCGGTGCAGAACGTGAAGGATCACGGTGCCGAGTTCATCATCACCCTGCCGCACACACTGCGAATCGCCCCTGACTGATATGAGGACGGCATGTTCATCACCTTTGAAGGCCCGGAGGGAAGTGGCAAGTCAACCCAGATAGCCCTGCTCCAAGAGTTTCTCACAGAGCAGGGCTAT
>JADZAD010000081.1 GCA_020852775.1 Anaerolineae bacterium | reverse complement strand
CCTAGCTTCAGGCAAGCTGTACGGATAAGCCAGGGGCACGGTCAAGACCGTGCCCTTTTTGTTTGCCTATGCCCCGCGAAGCAGGCCGACCAGGCCGGCCAGGTCCTCGACGACGATGTCCGGCGGGTGGGGGGCGGTGGGGATGTCCTCGCGGCGGGTTTCGCCACTGAGCACCAGCGCCGTCAGCATCCCCGTCTGGCCCAGGGCGATGTCGGTATACAGGCGGTCGCCGACCATGCACATCTGCCCCGGTGTAAGGCCGGTGCGCGCCGTGAGTGACCGCACAATTGGCGGGTTGGGCTTGCCGACGACGATATCTGGCAGGCGCCCTGTCGAGGCCTGCACAAAGGCGATAGTCGCGCCGATGTCGGGCATGGTGCCACCTTCGATCGGGCAGTTGAAATCGGGGTGGGTGGCGATGTATGGCAGCCCGGCACGCACCAGGTCGCACAGCCGCCACAGTTTGTCGTAAGTCAGGCCGGTATCGAAGCCAAGTACGACCACCTCAGGCTTGACCGGATCGAGCGTATAACCCGCCTGTACGAACTCCGCTTCGAGCGCCGGAGTGCCGACCACGTACACGTGCTGCACGGCGAAATCCTGCCGGAGAGTGAGCACCGTCCCCTCTCCGGAGGTGAATATATGGCTTTCCGGTACGTCCAGCCCCAGCCGGACGAACTTCGCGGCGTACTGCCCGCGGCTCCTGGAGGAGTTGTTCGTCAGGAACAGGTAGTCCAGTCCACGCACCTCGAAGAGCGCCAGCAGTTCGCGTGCGCCGGGGAGCAGACGCTCACCGAGATAAACGGTGCCGTCCATATCGAGCACAAAACAGCGGATATCTGCAAGCAGAGACGGAGGTGTCATGCGCTTCCTTCCCATGCGCCGATGAGGGCTGCGCCGGGGCAGCGCCCGATGGCCTCCAACAATGCGGCCAGCGGGATTGATTCGACGCGCAGGGTAAAGGCCAGCGCATGGCCATCCGGGGTCGGCAGAGCGGCAATCGAATCGATATTGCCACCGGCCTGCGCGATCTGCGCGGTCAGGGCTGCAAGCTCCCCGGGGGTGTTGGGCAGGGCGACGGTGACACGGTGTGAATGGCTGCCACCGCCCAGCACCTGCACGAACGTCTGGAAGACGTCCGTTTCGGTGATGATGCCGACCACATGCAGGCTATCATCCACTACAGGCAGGCAGCCGACGCGGTGCCTGACCATCAGGCTGGCAGCTTCCTCCAGCGGATAGTCGGGGGTGATGGTGAACACCTCCGCGCTCATCACTTCCTCGACGCGCACCAGCACACCGTCCGAGCGAAAGGCATCGCTCTTTGTGGTGCGGGTCACCTCCAGAGAGGCCACGTCGTCATCCGACACGACCCCGACCAACCGGTTGGTCTCGTCAACCACCGGGATGCGGCTGAAGCGCCCGGCGCGCATCAGTGCGATCGCGGCCAGGCAGTCGCTCTCAGGATGTACCGTAATAGGGCGTGACGTCATTGCATCCCGTACCAGCATGGGAAGCCTCCAGTTTCCGGTGGCCAGCCACCCGTTTGCAGTCTCCGGTCAGGTGGATAGCCGGTGCTATTGCACAATCCTCGGCCCGCGATCGCTCATTGCCCTATTATGCCGTTTGTGGGGGGTGCCTGGCTATAGTCCGAGGGTAGACTTGTGAAATCAGGCGCAATGCAATGACCTCTGTCACACCTAATGATGACTTATGACAATAAATTCCGAGGCCACCCTCGCCTATACTGGATGCAGATGTCTGTGCAGGCACCCCTGCCCGCACCTGATCAGGAGTTAACGCGCCTATGAGCTTCAAGATCATGAAGAAAGCCTCGTTCCCGGACTGGGTCGCGCATCTCTGCCAGCGGTTCCAGGTCTATGGGCCGAAGCCGCTGCACGGGCAGTATATCTTTGACGAAATCCACAGCGTCGAAGAACTTGCCCTCGACTACACCATGACCGTTCTGCCGCCCAAGAAACTCGTTCTGCCGGACAAAGAAGAGCTGCTGCACTTCAAAGGGGGGCAGGCAGAGGCTGCAATCGAGAAGCCAGTGCGCCAGAATGTGATCCTTGGCATGCATACCTGTGACATGCACGCTCTGCTGCTGATGGATCGGGTGCATTCAACGGGATACGCCGATCAGCACTACCTGGCGCGGCGTGAGAATACGATTATCGTCAGCCTGGAGTGCCTGAAGCCGTGTACCGAACACTCCTTCTGCAAGGATATGGGTACCCTGAGCATCTCCGAGAACTACGACCTGCACCTGACGGATCTGGGTGATGACTACGCCATCGACATCGGCTCAGAGAAAGGGGCGCTGCTGCTCGAAGGCTTCGCCGCCATCTGGGAACCTACCAGTGATGACTACCAGCGCGTGAACCGGGTTGTCGCGGAGAAGTGGCCGCGCTTCCCGTACCGCGTGGACTTCGACACGACCGACCTGCCGAGCCTGCTCTCGACCAGCTACAGCAGTGACTACTGGGACGAACTCGGTGATCGCTGCCTGGCTTGCGGGATGTGTACACAGGTCTGCCCGACCTGCTACTGCTTCAACGTGGTGGACGAAGTGGACTTCACCCTGAGCGCCGGTAAGCGTATCCGTGTGCGCGACTCTTGCCAGGTCGATGAGTTCGCCGCTGTCGCGGGGGGGCACAACTTCCGTAAATCGCGGGCGGCACGCCAGCGTCACCGTTTCTTCCGCAAGGGCAAATACCAGATCGAAGCCTACGGGCTGATCGGATGTGTGGGCTGCGGGCGCTGTGCTCAGGCATGCCTGGTGCACATTACCCCGGTGGATACATTCAACCAGTTGCACCTGCGCCGCAGCCGGAGTTACAAGGGGGAGGCCGTCAAGCCATGACACTGCTCAAAGAAGCGCTGGAGACCACCTCGATCTTTCTGCCAACTCCGGCACGGATCGTCAGCGTGCGCGACATGACCAGCATGGAGAAGCTCTATACGCTGGAGTTGCCGGACGGCTTCTCGCTGGGGCACCGGCCCGGCCAGTTCGTTGAGGTGTCGGTCTTCGGGGTAGGCGAGGCCCCGATCAGCATCAGCTCATCGCCCAGCCGCAGCAATGGCACTTTCGAGTTGTGCGTGCGGCGCGCCGGCGACCTGACAAGCGTTCTGCACACACTGCATACCGGGGACGTCATCGGGGTACGCGGCCCGTTCGGGCGCGGCTTCCCGGTGGAGAAGTTCCGCGGGAAGGATATCCTGTTCGTGTGTGGTGGCCTCGGCCTGGCGCCGCTGCGTTCGCTCATTAACCAGGTTCTGGACGACCGCGGCAAATATGGCCGGGTGATCATCCTCTACGGTGCGCGGACGCCCTCCGACCTGCTTTTCACGGAAGAACTCACGGAATGGGCAGGCCGCGCGGACATTGAACTGCACATCTCCGTCGATAAGCCTGATGAGAACTGGACGGGCAACGTTGGCGTGATCACGACGTTGTTCCCGAAGGTGCAGATCTATGCCCGCAACACGATCGCGGTTGTGGTTGGGCCACCGGTAATGTATCGCTTCGTGCTGATCGAACTGCTGGGCAAGGGCCTGCCCGAGGGCAACATCTGGTTCAGTTTCGAGCGCCGGATGAAGTGCGGCGTCGGCAAGTGCGGCCACTGCCAGATCAACCACCTGTACAGTTGTCAGTCCGG
>JADZAD010000080.1 GCA_020852775.1 Anaerolineae bacterium | reverse complement strand
TATCCAGGCTGGCTTCTGTCCTCTCAGCACGGGCCAGGCCAGTCTCGACATGTGGTTTGAGGACGCGTTCATAGTGGCGCGGCGCAAAGAACATCGGCAGCCAGCCATCGGCGAGCTCCGCCGCCAGTTCGATGTTCTTCGGCCCGATGGCGGCCAGGTAGATTGGCAGATCGGCTCGTCCATGCAGGATGCTCTTCAGGGGCTTGCCCAGCCCGGTCGCATCTTCCCCCCGGTAAGGTAGCGTATAGTATTGACCGTCGAATTCCAGCGGAGCCTTCCGTCGGAAGATCGACCTCAGGATGCTGACATACTCCCGTGTGCGGACGAGCGGGCGTCCATATGCCTGCCCGTGCCAGCCTTCCACCACCTGTGGCCCGGAGAGCCCCAGGCCGAGGATGAAACGCCCACCGGAGAGCTGGTCAAGCGTTGTTGCGGTCATAGCGGTCATGGCAGGGGTACGAGCATGCATCTGCATGATTGCCGTCCCCAGCCGGATCCGGCTGGTTTGTGCTCCGATCCATGCCAGCGGGGTGACCGCGTCTGAACCGTAGGCTTCTGAGGCCCATACGACATGTACCCCTGTCGCCTCCGCCTCACGGATCAGATCCATGGGCAAGGCCATTCTGGTACCTGAGTAGCCAATCGTCAGTCCGAGTCGCATAGCATATCTCCAGCGGGAGGGGGTGGACGCATGAGCTCAGTATCGCACGGACGTACCGCGGGGTACAAGACCCATAGACCATGACGCCCGATTCGGCTATCATAGAGGTTATCCACACAGAGAGAGGATCAGGCAAAAATGGGTGCGCCACAGTTTAGCCCGGTGACTCCGGAGTTCATCACTCGTCTGCAATCACTGGTTGGAGAGGCCAATGTCAGTACACGCCAGGCAGATATCGATCTCCATGCACATGATGAAAGCCACTGGCCAGCCCATCCGGCTGAAGTCGTGGCGTGGGCACGAAACGCGCAGCAGGTAGCGGAGGTACTTCGCCTTGCGAATGAAGCACGTGTCCCGGTTACACCCTGGGGGGCTGGTACATCGCTGGAGGGCAACTCGATCCCACTTCAGGGAGGCCTGGTTCTCTCACTGGAGCAGATGAACGAGATCGTCAAAGTCCATGCGGATGACTTTCAGGTAACCGTTCAGCCTGGCCTTGGCTATAAGGACCTGAACGAGAAGCTCCGGCGCTACGGGCTCTTCTTCCCACCTGATCCCGGTGCGAATGCCAGTATCGGCGGAATGCTGGCCAATAATGCCGCGGGCAGCCGCACCGTCAAATATGGGGCGACGAAAGACAACGTGCTGCGGATACAGGTGGCGCTGGCGGATGGCCGCCTGATTGAGGCGGGCTGCCGCTCTGTCAAGCAGTCCTCCGGCTACGACCTCCTGCATCTGTTCGTTGGCAGCGAGGGTACACTGGGTGTGATTACTGAAGCAACGCTCAAGCTGTGGCCGATTGCGGAGTTCAGCAGCGCGGCTATAGCCACGTTTGATGACACCGAATCAGCCGTCGAGACCGTGGTTGCCGTCCGGGGCAGTGGGCTGGAGCCCGCGGCGCTGGAGTATATCGGCCGGGATAACGTGCGCCTTATGAACACGATCGAGGGCCTCTACTTCGGAGAGAATATTGCCCTTCTCATGGAACTCTCAGCGGCGCATCAGCAGACCCTCCTTGATGGGCTGGCAACTCTGGAGGAAATCTGCAAGGAGATGGGGGCGACCTCGTTCCGTGGCACGACCGATACAGCAGAGCGTAAGGCCATCTGGGAGGCTCGCCACGGGTCGCTGGAGATTCTGCGTCGTCATAACCCGGACACTCGTTTCATGTCTGTCGATGTCTCCGTCCCGATCAGCGCGTATCCTGAACTCGTGTTGCATATCGAAGGGGTACTACAGGAGTTTGGCGGGATTCCGGGCTACCTGGTCGGGCATGCCGGAGACGGAAATATGCACATGGGCCTCTCATACCGGGACGATGCCTCTTACGAGGTCGCTCGAAAGATCAACGAACGTGTGGTGCACAAAGCGATAGAACTGGACGGTACTTCTACCGGAGAGCACGGGGTCGGCTATGGCAAGCGCAAGTATATGCAGCGCGAGCACGGCGAGTCGCTTGATGTGATGCGGACGATCAAGCAGACGCTCGATCCAAACGGAATCCTCAATCCAGGCAAAGTCCTCCCGGATGCGGAGTAGATATATCGCCGGGCGCTCTACAGAGCGCCCGGTTTGCTTTATATTACGTTGGTGTTCCGCAGTGCCGCGATTCGCGCCTCGTCATATCCCAGCATCTCACTGAGTATCGCGTCCGTGTGCTCTCCCAGTATGGGGGGAGCATAGCGTACCTGTACAGGGGCCGTTGGGATGTTAAGGGGGGAGGCGACCATTGGGAGCATCCCGGAAGTCGGGTGTTCGGCCTCGATTCGAAGTCTCCGTGCCGCGACCCGTGGATCGGCGAAGACCCGGTCGACAGAATTGATCGGCGCCCCGGGGATGCCGAGAGTCTCCAGCAGCGTGATCCAGTCCGCTGCCGGGCGGCTGACGAAGACATCCGCCAGCAGGGGAATCAACTCGGTACGGTTTTCGACACGGGCTTCATTCTTTGCGTAGCGGGTATCTGTACCCCATTCTGGTTTACCAATGGCATCACACAGCTTGCGCCACTGGCTATCGTTGCCGACCCCGATTGCGAAGTAGATGTCGCTCGCTTTGAACGTCTGGTATGGCACGATGTTCGGGTGTGCGTTACCAAACCGGCGAGGCGGCTTCCCGGAGACAAGGTAGTTGCTGGCGACATTCGCCAGCATCGCCACCTGTGCGTCGAACAGCGCCATGTCGATTCGCTGCCCGTCTCCGGTGCGTTCCCGTGCAAACAGCGCCGCAAGGATCGCGTTCGCGGCAAATTGTCCGGTCATGATGTCAGTAATTGCGACTCCGACCTTGTACGGTTCGCCATCCGCCGGCCCGGTGATGCTCATCAGCCCACCTAGTGCCTGGATGATGAAGTCATAGCCGGCCTGATCGCTGAATGCGTTGCCATAGCCATACCCTGTAATGGTGCAGTAGATCAGGCCCGGGCGCAGCTCCTGCAGTGTGTCGTAACTGAGGCCCCAGCCTTCCAGTGTCCCGGCCTTGAAGTTCTCGATCAACACATCCGACTGCCGGATGAGCTCACGGACGATCCGCTGCCCGTCTTCAGTCTTGAGGTTGAGCGTCAGGCTGCGCTTGTTGCGATTCGCGCACAGGTAATACGCTGAGAGCCCTGACTCGGTAAAGGGAGGCCCCCAGTGCCGCGTATCGTCACCGCTGCCGGGCTGTTCAACTTTGATCACATCCGCACCGAGGTCGCCAAGCGTCATGGTACAGAACGGCCCGGCCAGCACGCGGCTCAGGTCGAGTACCCGGATACCATCCAGAAGCGGGTTGTGTGAGGATGTCATGCCGTTGCTGTCCCCTGTTCTGTTTGTGTCTGGCCGTCTGCCCAGTGATAGCCGACGACCAGTACCAGCCAGCCGAGCAGCGCCAGGCCTGCGTAGGCCTGAAACAACCGTGCTCCGCCAAAAGCGTCGATGAAGATGCCACCGGCCCATGCCCCGATGATCCCCGCCAGCGCGTAGGCCCCATGAAACAGACCTTGTCCGGTAGCTTTCAAATCCTCCGGGGCCAGCCGGTTGGCGAGGTCCACGCCGCTGATGAAATACATGACCGCCGATAGCCCATGCATCAGGCTGATCGTCAGTGCCCAGACAGGGTTCGGCATCAGGCCATACAGGAGAAACCGCAGCGAATAGATGAAGAACGCTGCCGCGAACAGCTTCCGTGCACCGAATCGCTGAATCAGCCTGGGGCCATAGAACATGATCGGCAACCCAGAAAGCCCGCCGAGACTTCCCATCAGGCCGACCATACCGATCGACCCACCCAGCTCGATCACGTAAGGGTTCAGGTAGATCAGCATCCCGCTCGTGGGGATGCCCAGTACGATGGTCGCTACAGTGAAGACCACCCAGCCGCGCTTTCGCATGAGGATGCCGAGCCCGGTGTGAATGGGGGTATTCATCACGGTTGCAGGCTGGGGAGGCAGCCACTGGCTGATCAGGGCGAAGATCACCAGCAGCCCGATCACACCGTAAAACAACGCGCGCACCCCGGTGGCTTCAAGGATGAACCCGGACAGGGCGGAGACAACCAGGAACCCCACGAAGCCCCACATGCGCTGCCGCGCATAGTATTCTGACCGGCTGCCGAGGATTCGTAACACCGCTCCACCCAGCAAGGTCTCAACCGGGCGGTTGAAGAACTCGTACAGCCCTATCATCAGCATAATCAGCAGATAGGCCCGGGTGTTCAGCAGCCCCAGCATGGCGAGGCTCATCCCGGCGGCGATCAGCAGCAGGAGTAAGCGGATGCGTCCAAACCGATCGTTCACCATTCCCCAGATTGGGCCGCTGATCAGGGCGACAACAGGCGGTATCGCGCTGACGGCGCCAATCTGCGCACCGGTCAGGCCGATCTCCCGGTAGTAGATCGTCAGAAAGCCTGATATCAGCGCCATTGTCCCCAGAAAGAAAAAGTACAGCAGGCGAATGATGGTGAGTGAACGCCCGTCGTGGTCACTGACAGCAGAGAGAGAGGGAGATTCTTCTGGCATGGAAGTGTTTTTGGTCTTGTTATAGGTGGGTAGGTTCGCCTGTGTCCGCCCGATGTGTCAGAAGCCACGTGCCCGTTGCGGAGAGTACAATGGCTGCCACTGTCAGCCCGCAGTACAGGAAGAACAGCGTCTGAGCACCGAACTCCTTGAAGATAATGCCGCTGGGGATCGACCCGATGACCGTAGGGAGGTACCCCAGTGAGGTGATGAAAAGCCCCTGTGCGGTTGACTTGAGATCGTCTGGCGCGAGCCTGTTCACAAGTTCCACGCCACCGACCAGCAGAAAGCAGAAGGACGGCCCCTGCAGCAGCCCGATTGGCAGCGCCCAGATCGGTGACGGCATAACCGCCAGCGCGAGGAAGCGGATGATGTAGAAGAACAGCCCGGCAAAGATCAGGCGTGTGGTTCCGAATTTCCTGATCAGCCAGGGGCCCATCATCAGTACTGGCATTTCCGAGAGGGCAAAGATGCTGAACGACCAGCCGACGAT
>JADZAD010000079.1 GCA_020852775.1 Anaerolineae bacterium | reverse complement strand
TCCTGGAGACGGGCCAGTAGAAGCCATGGGCAAAGAAGCAACGAGAGATGAGTTTCAGGTTATCACGACAAACCGACGCGCGCGCCACGAGTACTTCATTCAGGACACGCTCGAAACAGGGCTGGTGCTGGTCGGGTCAGAGATTAAGTCCATCCGGGCCGGGAAGGTCAGTATCTCTGATGCCTATGCGACGATCCGTGAGGGGGAGATGTGGGTTTTGAACATGAACATCTCCTCGTATGATCCGGCCTCCAGCGAGAACCACGATCCGCTGCGCCCCCGCAAGCTTCTGCTTCACCGGCGTGAGATCGCCCGCTGGGGGATGATGGTGCAGCAGAAGGGCTTTACCATCGTTCCCCTGCGCTTGTATTTCCGGCGTGGTCGTGCCAAGCTGGAGATTGGGTTGGCCCGGGGCAAGCGGCAGTACGATAAGCGTGAAGCGATGGCTGAACGCGACTCCCGCCGTCAGATCGACCGCGCTATCAGCGACCATCGGAAGGGCCAACGATGACGCAGATACCGGACATTACCTCTCTTCGCTGGCCACAGTCACTTCGCGGGATCAACAGCCTGGATACTCCGATCAAGGAGGCGATCTATTTCTCGCTGATCCCGCCGGACGTGATCCGGCAGTTCGGCATCAGTCTCGATCGCCGCGAGCAGCTCCAGATTATCTGCCCACACGATACCCGCGCCGTCGAACTGCGGTATTTCGATCAGCCTGACAGTATCGACCCCACCTTCTACCTGCACATGGCGGATACGCTGAACAACCAGATTGCAGTCCTTCTGGTGCTGGTGAATGACACAACAGCGGATCGCTTCAATATCGACATCGACCCGAATGGACTCCCCACCCGTTTCGGTACGATGCGCCGCAACATCCCAGAGGAGATCCGGGCGATGCAGGCCGGCCTCTCTCCCGGCCAGGTGCGGCGCGGACTGCGCATCACCCGTCAAATCATCCCCACTTTCGAGCAGTTCATCCAGCGCACCGGCCACGACATGATCATCATTGAGCCACTGACTTATAACAACGCTATCGTCTACGAGCGTTACGGTTTCGCGTACTTCCAGGGCAAACGGCGTATGGAGTGGATCAACAACGCGCTGCGGCCAGATGGGGAATTGTTCGAACGCTTCGATGGGTCAACGCCATTTCGCCATCCGGATTCATGGGCCAGCATTCGAGGCCGATCGTGGGCCATTCATGATGGTATCCTCGGTGAGCCATTCGGGGACATCCGTATGTACAAGCGCATTGGCCATCATGCCGGGATCACGACTTTCCCGGATGGGCAGTGGTAGCCGGAATCTGGTAATCAGCCATTTCCGGTGGATTTTGGCCAAAATCAAAACTGAGATAGAATTACGGAAGGTACCCGCTAAATTCATAATTCAGGTTGTGCCATCGCCTTGCACTGTGAGAGAGAAGAGGCAATGAAGAAGGACCATCGGGTTGTTCTACGGCTGCGCCGTGCAGCCGCCGTTCTTTTTGCTACGGTGCTGGTTGCCGTCCTGGTGCCGCTGCAGGCATTTGCTGCCCCCCCCACCCCGCTGCGCCCCGGTTCCGGGAATGCCGCGGTATTCGGGGCGCTCTTCTGGCCGATTCTGGCTATCGCGACGGTAGTGTTCGTACTCGTCGAGGGCTTACTCATCTTTGCGATTGTCCGCTACCGTCGTCGCTATGACGACGATACGCCAGTCCAGGTACACGGCAACAATACCCTGGAACTCATCTGGACGATTATCCCGGCCCTTATCATGGCAGTGCTGTTCGCCATGACCCTGGTCGAGCTCCAGAAGGAACGCAATACCCCGCCTGATGCGATGCGCATTGAAGTTACAGGGCATCAATGGTACTGGGAGTTTTACTACCCGGAAACGGGCCTCAAGCTCGACAGCCGTACAACCACCAGTTTCTTCATCCCAACCGACCGTCCTGTGGCGTTTGAGGTGACTTCGAAAGATGTCATCCACAGCTTCTGGGTCCCGCAGTTGAACGGTAAAATGGACGCTATCCCCGGGCGTGTCAATACGGTCTGGGCGGGAGATGTCAAGCCGGGCACTTACGCTGGCCAGTGTGCTGAATTCTGCGGCCTGCGCCATTACAATATGCTGTTTAACATCATCGCGGTCACTCCTGAAGACTTTGATGTCTGGATGCAGGCACAGGTCTTCCTGGCCAGCCAGTTCCGCCCGGTTGGCACGGATATCGAGGCGCCCCTTCCCTCTGGCGAGGCGACAAGCGGTGAAGCGCTTTTCGTTGCGCAGGGTTGCGTGGCCTGTCACTCGCTTGATGGCTCGACACTCGTAGGGCCGAGCATGCAGGGTATGGCCGGGCGTGCCGAGGGCCGCAGTACCGAGTTGAGTGCGGAGCAGTATCTCCACCAGTCCATCGTTCTGCCCTGTGAGTACGTGGTGGACGGCTTCGCCTGCGTCATGCCGCAAAACTTTGGTACCGAGAAGCTTGATGCGCAGGCGCTGGCCGATCTGATCGCGTATCTGGAAACCCTGGAGTAATACAGATGTTCCTTGCCTTGTTGGGCTTGAAGGAACTGTTTCGCGTGCTGAAAGCCTGAGGAGAGTTACGAATGGCAGCTACGACGTACCCCGGTTCAGCAGTTACCCGGCGGGCAAGCCTGGTAGACTGGCTCACCACGGTCGATCACAAGAAGATCGGGATCATGTATGTGATCCTGGCATTTCTCTTCTTCGCGGCGGGTGGCACACTCGCCCTGCTCATCCGCTGGGAGCTGGCCCTTCCGGGCCAGCAGCTTCTGGATGCTGACCAGTACAACAAGGTCTTCTCGATGCACGGGACGACCATGATCTTCCTGTTCGTAATCCCGATGCTTGTCGGCCTTGGGAACTACTTTGTCCCGCTTCAGATCGGTGCGCGTGACATGGCTTTCCCCCGGCTGAACGCATTGAGCCTGTGGATGACCGTCGGTGGCGGTATCCTGCTCTATTCAAGCTGGCTGGTGCCGGGTGGCGCCGCTGCCATTGGCTGGACCGGCTACGCGCCGCTGACCAGCACCACCTTCTCACCGTCAAGCTCAGTGGACCTGTGGGCAATCGGCCTCATCGTGTTGGGGAGCGCTTCAACCGCAGGTGCCGTCAACTTCATTGTTACCACGCTGAATATGCGTGCCCCCGGCATGACCATGTGGCGGCTACCGTTGTTCACATGGTCCGTGCTGGTGACTGCCTTCATGGTGCTGCTGGCGACACCGATGTTGTCGGGCGCGCTCGCCATGCAGCTTGCTGACCGGAATCTCGGCACCCAGTTCTTCGTTCCTGAATCTGGTGACCCGGTCCTCTGGCAGCACCTTTTCTGGTTCTACTCGCATCCCGCTGTGTACATTATGGTTGTGCCGGCGATGGGCGTCATTTCCGAGATTCTGCCAGTGTTCTCACGGAAGCCCATCTTCGGTTACAGTGCAATCGTGTGGTCGTCCATCGCGATTGGTGTACTGGGCTTCACCACCTGGGCGCACCATATGTTTACCACCGGACTTTCACCGCTGCTGGAGTCGTTCTTCATCCTTTCAACGATGATCATCGCAGTTCCAACGGGTGTGAAGATGTTCAACTGGATCTTCACTATGATCGGTGGCTCGCTGAAGTTTGATACTCCCCTGCTCTTCTCCATCGGCTTTCTGAGCATGTTCCTGATCGGCGGCCTGAGCGGGGTCTTCCAGGCGGTGCTGCCCCTCGATCGCCAGCTCCACGATACCTACTGGGTGGTCGCGCATTTCCACTACGTGATTTTCGGGGGTACGGTCTTCGGGCTGGTCGCCGGTGCCTATTACTGGCTACCAAAGATGTTCGGCTTCAAGCTGGGTGAAGGTCTTGGGAAGATACACTTCTGGCTGATGTTCATCGGTTTCAACCTGACTTTCTTCCCGATGCATATCCTCGGCCTCCTCGGCATGCCACGCCGCTACTTCGACTACCCTGCAGAGCGTGGCTGGACGGAATACAACCTCGCCGCGACGATTGGGGCATTCATCATCCTTCTGGCGTTCCTTGTATTCCTTGTGAATGTGATCATGAGCGCAATCCGCCGAGAGCCTGCCGGTGACGACCCATGGGAAGGTAACACGCTGGAATGGGCTACCACATCACCGCCGCCGGTGCACAACTTCGACCGTATCCCGGTCGTGAGTTCGCTGCGTCCGGTCCGTGATGCACGCCTGCGCCTCGCCGGAGAGCCGGTCGAGGACGAGTTACACTGACAAGAAGCCCAGCTAACGCGCAGCAGTTCCAGCCTGCCAGACAAGAGAGCAATGATGAGCAACGAACAAGACGTTGAGCACAGTGAAATCCACCTCCCCGCCCCCAGTGCGGCGCCACTCGTGGTCGCCGCCGGAGCAACCATTGCGGCCTTTGGCGTCCTGAGTTCCGGCCTGATTCTGGTCGGGCTGATCGTTCTGGCCATTGGCATCGGGATGTGGGCGTTCGGGCCGCACTGACTTTGAACCACCCCTGGCATTCATGCCGGGCGATTGAGGAGGAGAAGGCAAGTTGGCACTTACGTTGGAGTCTGGAGCGCTCTTCGCCCTGCTTGCGGGCGGCACCCTGCTGCTCACCGGCCTGGTCGCCGGTGGGATCGCGTTTCTCGTATTCAACCTCGACCGCGAGCGGCGCTATGTCGATGAATCGGTACTGACCCCGGCGGCCGCAGCGGACGGTGGTTCCGTGGCACTGCCCCGGCTCTCAGCGGTCAGTGAGTCGGTTATCCACAGCGGGGTTGTGGAAGCTCCCCCCAGCCTGGGGATGAGCCACAACAAACTGGGCATGTGGACGTTCCTCTCGTCGGAGATCATGTTCTTCACTGCACTGATCGGTGCATATGTGGCCTTCCGGGCGATTGGTGACCTGGTTCCGGAGCACCTGAACGTCGTGCTTTCCGGGGTCGGGACATTCGTGCTGATTTGCAGCAGCTTTACCGTGGTACTCGCCCTTGACGCGGTACAGGAGAACAACCAGCAGAACTTCGTGTTCTACCTGCTGGGCTCAATCCTGCTCGGTGCAGCCTTTATCGGGATTCAGGGCTACGAATGGGCCGAATTGATGAGCCATGGCGTCACCGCGACCAGCAGCCTCTTCGGAACAGCCTTCTTCGTGATGACCGGCTTCCATGGGCTGCATGTCATTATCGGGCTGGTATGGCTAACCCTGACACTGCTACGCGCATTCCGGGGTGACTTCACCCCGAAAGACAACATGGGCGTTGAGACATTTGGCCTGTACTGGCACTTCGTGGATGTGGTGTGGATCGTGCTTTTCACCATCATCTACCTTATCCAGTAGGCACATCTCTCAGGAGAGCAAATAACTATGTCAGACCAGGCTACTCATCAGTATTCAGGGCATTCAAAACGTCCGTATACTCGTATTTTCGTTGCGCTCGTCGCCGTCACATTTGTGGAAATGCTGCTGACACTACAGCAATTCATTCCGCATGAGTTTCTGCCAATCCCGCTCGTCATCTTATCCTTCGCCAAGATCGCCCTGGTAGCAATGTACTACATGCACCTGTACGGGGACAACAAGCTGTTCACCTATATGTTCCTCGTCCCGGTGCCGTTTGTGCTGCTTATCATGGCCGCTCTGATCATCGACCTGCTGGTCTGAGACAGTCCAGGGTTCCACGTCCGCGCGACATGAGCCGCCAGCAGGATTGCCTGTGGCGGCTCTTCTCTTTCCGCTTCAACTCAGATCAGAAGGGCAGGCTGCAGACCGCCGCAGAGCCATTCCTATCTGCGAAGCCAAGCACCGTACCGGGCTCCGCGGCCGCGCGGCCCACGACAGCCAATCCTACGGGGCCCAGACGCGGAGAGACTGTGCTGGATGTCAACAGCCCGACCGTCCGCCCCTCCAGTGTAAGCTCTGCACCAACAGTGGTTTCGCCACTGAGCCGCACACCGACCATGTGCTTCATCACCTTATCGTAGGTTACCTGCCGGGCCAGGACTTCCTGCCCCGTGTAGCAGCCCTTTGTGCCAGAGACGAGATCATGCAGCCCTACCTCCAGGGGCGTGTATGCTTCATGCAGCTCCCCGTCCGGGCCCGGAATTCCGCTTTCAATGCGGCGTAACTCGCGTTCAGCGCCTGACAGGGGGATAACTCCCCCCTGCTCCAGGAGGGTATTCACAATGGAC
>JADZAD010000078.1 GCA_020852775.1 Anaerolineae bacterium | reverse complement strand
TCTTCTACGGACGGGTCAGGGGTACGATTCCGTGCTGCATGGCGAACCGCACCAGGTCAGCACGGCTGTGAAGGTCAAGTTTACGCATCATGTTCGCACGGTGGGTTTCCACGGTACGAACGCTCAACACCAGCACCTCGGCGACTTCTGAGTTCCGGTATCCTTCTGCTACCAGCCGCAGCACTTCACGCTCACGTGGGGTCAGGGACCAATAACTGAGCATCTCACCTTCGGAAGTCGATGCCCGGTCGAGGTACATCTCAATCGTCTGGCGAGACAGAGTCGGGCTGACGTAACGCTTCCCCCTGACGATCTCGCCCACGGCATCAAGCAGGTCGCCTGTGCTGCTGCTCTTGAGCGTGTAACCCGCGATACCCGCTTTCCAGGCCTCCACAAGGAAGGCCTCGTCTCCGCTGCTATCCAGCAGCAGCACTTTGGTCTGCGGCTGTTGCACACTGATCTCTTCGGCCAGCTCCAGGCCGGTCATTTCCGGCAGCATACGATCGATGATCAGCACGTCCGGCACCAGGCGCCGGGCCAGCGCGAGCGCCTCCGCCCCGTTGCCACTCTCGCCGACAACGGTGATGTTATCCTGTGCGTTCAGTACGGTCTGCAGCGCCGTCCGCACAAGCGGCTGGCTGTCAGCGATCAGTACTCTGATTCGACCGGGCTCTTCAACCGCAGCACGCGGCGCCGCGGCAATCAGTGCGGGGGGTGGCAGGTTAAGCCAGTCAGCAGCGGTCGTCGCGCTGACAGGGCGCGGCGGCAGCGCCACCGCCGGGAGCGACGCCTTGACACTCGTCCCGCTGCGCGGGTTGGATTCGATCACCAGCGAACCGTTCAGCGAGAGTGTGCGCTCGCGCATTTCCAGCAGGCCGCGGCAAAGCTGTGAGCGCAGTGTGGGCTCCAGTTCAAACCCCTTGCCCTGATCCTCAACCTGGAGGTAGATCGTGTCCTCGTCAAGGCTGATCGACACCAGCGCGGAAGAAACGTCGGCATGATCCGCGGCGTTCACGAGTGCCTCCTGGATGATCCGGAAGATCGCCGTTTCCAGGTCAGCAGCCAGGCGCCGGTCGAGGCTGCTATGCTGAAAATTGACCTCAAGCCCCCTGCTCTGCTGGATCTCGTTGAAGTAGCGCAGCAGCGCCGGGAGCAGGCCCATGTGCTCCAGTAGCGCCGGGTGGAGTGAGTAGACCAGGCGGTTCGTCTGCGCTATCAGGTTGTCCAGCAGGTTTATCGCTTCCTTCGCCTGCAGGAGCGCCACGTCATGCGGCATCTGCATGTAGGCCTCCAGCGCGAAGCGCAGGCTGCCAATACGCTGGATCACATCATCATCAAGCGTGGCGGCAAGGTTACGCCGCTCCTGATCGTGTGACCGGATCATATCGCGCAGCAGGGTACGGAACCGCTCGTTCTCAAACTGCGTGCGCCGGTCGAGGCGCACCTTGATCGCGGAGAGCAGTTCCTCAAAAGTGAAGGGCTTGGTCAGGTAGTCGTCCGCGCCCAGTTCCATGCCTTTACGCACGGAGGCCCTCTCGGAGAGCGCCGTCAGGAAGATGAACGGAATGGTAGCGGTGGTGGAGTTGATACGCAGTTCGGAGAGGACCTCGTAGCCATCCACATCTGGCATCAGAATATCGCACACGATCACATCAGGCAGGTGCTCCATCGCCTGATCGATCCCGTCAAGGCCATTCGCGGCGTCGATCGCGTTAAAGCCCGAAAAGCTGATGAAGTTGACTATATCGGCGCGGAGGCTGTCGTTATCCTCAATGATCAGCACTGTCTGCATGGTAAGTTGCTCCGGCAGCGGGAGGCTCCGTCAGAGGGCAGATGTCTTAATTTCATTATACAAGTCTGCCTTCAAACCGATAGTTATCATTCAGATTGGGTTCACTGCGCGCCGTAGATTCCCTGCACAGCCAGTACAGAGTCCTGAGTAAGGCCCCTGACGTTCGTATAGATCGGGTACATCGTTGAGACCGGATCGCCGCTGTGTGGCAGGCCAAGCGCATGGCCGATTTCGTGCACGGCGATGGTCTGCAGGTGGGCTTCTTTAGGGAACGGGCGGGCCGTCGGGCCGGCTACCCAGTTCTCATCGTTGTCAAAGTAAATATCACCGTCCAGTGGATTGGCGCCGCCAGAAACCGGGATGACGGAGTATGCCGTCACGCGCCCCCTGCCATCGAAGGTCGTCGGGCCGCCATCATTCCCCGATACCCATGTGATGACGATGTCTCCACCCTCGGTGACCTCGTCCAGCGAGAGGGCGATCACCGCGTCCCACTGAGCCATCGCAGTGCGAACTGCCCCGTGAGCAGCAGCACAATCCAGTGCGCGGGGGCAGTTAGCCAGGCGGTAGGTGACGGCGGCCTTGTTCCAGCGGTACGTACCCGGTGCAAACTCAGGGCCGTAGGAAGCAGCCGGGGTGGGCCCCGTGCTTCCGGTAAGCGCTGCGACCGGTGCCGTCCTCGCACTGGTAGCAACCAGCACTGCGGTCAGGGACAGCAGCAATACACCTGCAATCATTTCGAGTTTGTGCTCACCGACGTTCCGGTTACTCTGCATCTCTGATCCCTGGGCCTTCCTGCTCTGTTCCGGCGTTACAGTGAAGGGTGTGCTGTGGGGTTACCCATTCTGCCGGAGGTGGGCCGGCTCTTGTTCAGGAAGCACGCCTGCTGGCACCCAACACACCCTTCATAGTTCATGTTAGAACTTTGGAGACAGGCAGAGATCAGTAGTGCGTGGTATTTTCCTGCGTACTACTACGTAATTCCGTCAGCCCACCCCGGCAGTGAGCTTTATCCGGCCTTAGCGGGCGTAGCCAGGCGGCCCCGGGCATGTTCAACGCGGGGGAGATATCACTTAAATGCACGCGTGGTAGTTCTCTTCTACCATACAGGTGGGAGGACACTACCAGATGCGCACTACGGAGTTTTCTCCGTAGGCCCGGTAGTGCTACGTGGCGGGCATCTGCCTTTCCCATCAGGGTGTTACGAGATACGCCAGGCCCCCCTGCCTTGACGGAGCGGTTATAATAGAGACAGATGC
>JADZAD010000077.1 GCA_020852775.1 Anaerolineae bacterium | reverse complement strand
CAGCGAACGGCTCGCCAATATCGCGGATCCAGCGTATCGCGCCATCCTTCCGGACGACCCGCATCTCCAGGTCAAAGCGGCTTCCGGTGGCCATAGCCTGATTCATGCCGGAGACGGCAGCCTCGCGGTCGTCCGGGTGGATCAGGTTGAAGAACGCCTGCGCGGAGGGTTGGACCTCACCCGGCGTCAGGCCCAGCAGGAGGTAGTGGTCGTCCGACCATGTCCCCACCTTGTCAACCGAAAGATCCCACGCCCCGGCGCGCGCAGCGCGCAGCGCCAGCCGCAGGCGTTCCTCGCTGCGGCGGCTGGCCTCCTGCGCTTCCTTCTCGGTAGTGCTGTCGAGCACAATCGCTGACAGCAGCAGTCCCTCTCCATTCGGGTTGGGCCGTGACTCCCCGATGTCACGGACCCAGCGGACGGTACCATCCGGCAGCAGCAGGCGGTATTCGAAGTCAAACGGCCCAACTACCTCTGAGGCCCGCAACTGCGCCGCGACGACCCTATCCCGGTCAGCCGGGTGCAGCCGGGCCTCCCAGTTAACGTAGCTTGCCTCGTCCACCCCCGGCGTATAACCGAGGATGCGGTAATTCTCATCCGTCCAGACCGAGCGCCCTTCCGCCGGGTAGCCTTCCCAGGCCCCTGCCCGTGCCGCTTCCAGCGCCAGACGCAGGCGCTCTTCGCTGCGGCGGATGGCCTCCTGCGTCTCGCGGCGCTCCGTCACGTCCATCAGGATGCCGGTGAAGCCCATTGTGCCGGGCTGCTCGCCGGGGTAGGACTGGCCGATGTCGCGCAGCCAGCGGACGCTGCCATCCGGGCGCACAATCCGGAACTCCTCATCAAAGCGCCCACCCCCGGTCAGCACTTGTTGCAGCAGCGGCGCCTTTTCAACGAGGTCAGCCGGCATGACGGCATGCATGATAGTCTCCATTGACGGTGTGATTTCACCCGGCTGGTAGCCCAGCAGGCGGTAGTGATCGTCTGACCACGTCGTCGTGCCGTCCGGCAGGAGTTCCCACGCGCCTGCATCCGCCGCTTTGAGCGCCATCTGCAACCGGTCACGCCCGCGCCGGATTTCCTCCTGCGCTTCGCGTTCACGGGTGACATCGAGCGTCACGCCAATCAGCCGGTCGATCTTCCCGAAGGCATCCCGGTGTGGCTGTGCCAGATCGCGCAGCCAGCGCGTGCTGCCGTCAGGCCAGACCACGCGGTAGACATTATCGATCGGCACACCCTTCGTCAGCGCAGCTTTCTTGCGGGCCGCTACCCGCCGGCGATCGGCGGGATGAACCGCTTTCAGCCAGGTATCGCCGGTCGCCGCCAGAGCGCCGGGTTCAACCCCTATCAGCCGGTAGACGGCGTCTGACCAGTACGACCAGCCACCTTCAGCCGGCGACTCCCAGACGCCTGCCTGTGCCGCTTCGAGCGCGAGCTGCAGGCGGGCGGCGCTCTGCCGTTCGCGCTCTGCTGCTTCCTTCTCGGCGGTCACGTCGGTGCCGACACCAATCACCCGGGTCACCTGCCCGGTCTGCGGGTCGCGGTAGAGTTCAGCAACGTCGCGCAGCCAGTGGATCGTGCCATCAGGATGCGTGACGCGGTACTCGACTACGTATGAGTCCTCGCCTGCCCGCGCCTTTTCAAAGGTCGGGCCAATATGGGCAAGGTCCTCCGGCACCACCCGCGCCAGCCATGCATCGTATGTCGGCGGCACCTCATCCGGTTCATAGCCGAGCAGGCAGTAGTTCTCGGCTGACCAGTATGATGAACCGTCCGGCATCTCCTCCCACACACCCGCGTGCGCTGCCCTGAGTGCCAGTTGCAGGCGTTCTTCGCTCTGCGCCAGTTCCAGTTCCTGCTGCTTGCGTTCGGTGATGTCCGTGACCACGCCAA
This sequence comes from Anaerolineae bacterium, assembly GCA_020852775.1. Classification (GTDB taxonomy): domain Bacteria; phylum Chloroflexota; class Anaerolineae; order Aggregatilineales; family UBA3940; genus JADZAD01. The sequence goes on along the minus strand of JADZAD010000077.1, from coordinate 672 downwards.
CAAAGCGGCGCTCAGTAGCATCCGTCGCTGGGAACGTCTCCGTGTCGTCACGCAACCAGCGGGTCGTGCCATCCGGCAGGACGACCCGGTATTCAAACGAGGAAATGCCGCCTTTTTCGTTGTATTCACGGCCGTGTGCGGCAACGCCGTCAAGGTCATCGGGGTGCACACGGGCCGCCAGCGGCGCGATATCCCCTGCCTCCACCTCACCCGGCTCGAAGCCGAACAGCCGCAGGTACTCATCCGAGGAGAAGTGTCCAGTACCCAGCTGGCCGTAGATACCTCCACGTGCCGCCCTGAGCGCCAGCCGCAGGCGGGTTTCGCTCTCCGCCAGCGCGGCTTCCGCTTCCTTACGCACGGTGATATCACGCCCGGTGCCCTGCATTTCGACCAGGCTCCCACTGGCGTCGAAGATCAGGTGGTTCGTCCACTCGTGCCAGCGCACCCTGCCGTCCGGCAGGATCACACGGTGGGCAACGACACCCATCGGGCTGTTGCTGCTCAGGGTGGCGAAGTGCGCGTTGAGCATCTCCACATCGTCCGGATGCACATGCTCAGTCAACCAGCGGTGGTTGAGCATCTCCTCACGGGTCGCGCCGAGCGTCCGAACCATCGCTTCATTGACGAATGTCAGTTCACCATCCGGTGTGGCGCGGGCGACAAAATCCACCT
>JADZAD010000076.1 GCA_020852775.1 Anaerolineae bacterium | reverse complement strand
GGCCACGTTGGAACATCATCTCTATACGGCTGATGCGCTGCTGGATGATCTGCCCGCAGGCTTTCCGTCTGCTTTTGATGTGCTGCTGGGCAATCCGCCCTTCGCCAGCGTCTTTGCCCGCGCCAGCGCGGGCCGTCCGGGATATACGGACGCGCTCCGGCGACGCTATGCCAGTGCGCGCCGCAGTTTTGACCTCTCCGTGCCGTTTGTCGAACGCTCGATGGAGTGGGGCCGATCCGGTGGGCAGGTGGGGCTGGTGCTGCCTAACAAGCTGCTCTCGGCAGATTATGCCCGCGTGCTGCGCGAACGGCTCAACGAGACGGCTGCGGTCGAGGCGATGATCGACTTCGCCGGAGATCATGCCTTCGACGCGCAGGTCTACCCGGTTGTACTGGTGCTGCGGCGCGGCCCCGCGGAGGCATCCGCACCGCTGTCACTATTCCGTTCACAGGGCGGAGTGCCCGCGCTCATCCGCAGAGGTGTCCAGGCGGATTTGCGTGGTACCCCGGGGGCAAGCTGGAACGCGGCGCTTGACCCGGACTGGCCGCATCTGCGCCGCTTCTTCGAGGGGACGATCCCGCTCGGGGAGGTCGCCACTCTGAGCGCCGGGATGACGGTCGCGGAGGCTTACACCCTGCGTGACGCTGTGTATGAGCAGGCCAATGGGCAGCCCGAAAGTGGCGCTCTGAGGCTGGTAACCAGTGGGGTGATTGAGCGGTATTCACTGGGCTGGGGCGAGCGCCCGGTGCGCTTCCTCAGCCGGACGTACCGCAGGCCGTTGATCCCGGCGGAGGTGCTGCCTGCCCGGCGGCTGGAGCAGGCACGCAGCGCGAAGATCATCATCAGCGGGATGGGGCAGTCGATCCGGGCGGCGCTGGATGACGGCAGGGTACAGCCCGCGGTAGCGACAGTGATGGTTACGGCCTCTGATTGGCCCCTGGAAGTGCTATGTGTGCTACTGAATTCAGGGCTGCTTTCACGAGTATACCGGGCGCTCTTCGGAGGGCTGGCGCTCAACGGTGGGTATCTGCGTTACGGCAAGCGTGAGCTTGCGCAGCTCCCGCTGCCGGCAGCCATACCGTCTCAGTATCGTATGCAGGCCCTGGCCAGGCTGGCGCAGTTGCCGGATGGCAGCCGCGCCGTGCTCGACCGGGCGGTGGAGAATCTGTATCGCTGACAGAATTCGATCTGCACTACGGCAGTTCGCGTTCGCCCTGCACGCCGACAACTTCCTGGATGTCCGGGAAGAACTGCCTGACCGTTCCCTCGATCCAGCCGTGCAGCGTGGTCGGGGCGAGAGCACAACCCGTACAGGCACCGCCCATCTCCACGACGGCACGCTTCCCGTCGTACTCCAGCAGGCGCGCATATCCGCCGTGGAACTGCTCGATGTATGCGCTGAGGAAATCGATCAACCCGGACAGCCGCTCGTGGTCACTGGCTCCGGCGTCGGGGTTATAGCGGGGTAAGCTGCTCATCTTATCGACTCCATATCATCACAGCGGGCGTTCTTACTCATACTATAAAGGATATTCCCGATCTGGCGCTCGCCAACTGTCACCCGTTTCGGGCGCGGAACCTCCTGAAAAGGATATCGCCTCGTACTGGCCTCCACAGGAATCCTCCACTACACTACGACCTGTGATTGCCCTGCGTACTTCGATCCCCGTTCTGCTGCTCCTCAGCACGGCTATCCTGCTTGCGCCGGATGGGGCGGCGCAGGCTGCACCGCCCGGGCAGACACCCCGGCCTCCCTTCGGCCTGCCACTGGAGGGGCCTCCCGGCGCCGGTCGCTGGGTGGTCGGGCAGTTCTACGGCAACACGCAGGGCGCGTATCGCTACCGCGAAGAATGGTACCGCGCCGGGCAGGGGCTGCACTTCGGGGTCGATTTCTCCGTGCGTTGCGGTACCCCGGTGCTGGCAATCGGTGATGGCGAGGTCAGCGGAATCGACCGCATGGAGCGCGGCGCGGGGCCACACAACCTGCTGATTTACCACCCGGAGGGGTATATCTCGCTCTATGGTCATCTGCTCGAAGCACCTGCCGCGTATATCGGCATGCCGGTGAAGCGTGGGCAAGTTGTCGCGTTCAGCGGCGACCCGGACGGGACGTGTGCCTCACGCCCGCATCTGCATCTGGAGATCCGCTCACTCGATCATGGGATCGCCTACAACCCGGTCATGCTGATAGACGCGGACTGGCAGACGCTGGCGCTGATTGGCCCGCGCAGCAGCTTTGAGACTGACCTTGCTGAACCACGCCGCTGGCAGACGATCGCCGACCAGCCCACAGTCGATTTCTGGGCGGGACCGCTCAACCACTATGCGCGCCCGTGGCCGCCAGACTGGGAGTGAGCATGAAGCCGTCTCTACCACTGCCTGCTGCTTTGTTCTGCCTGCTGCTTCTCTCCGGCTGCAACTTTCCCGGTGTATTCCCTGCCGTGGCCCCGGAGGGGGAGACGCAGGACACAATAGTGCTGCCCCCTGCGACCGCGCTCATTGAGCCCACGGCCGTGGCAACTGATCCGATAGTCTACCAGCCTGACCTGCGACGCCTGACTGATCCGGGCTGCTGCGTCCAGCCGTTCTGGTCGGCAGACGGGCGTACTGTGCTTTTCATCGACCGTCCGCCGGGGACTGACCTGACGGGTATCTACGGCGTCCCGTTGAGTGGTGGCCCGGTTGAACTGTTCAGCTCACAGGTCGGGCTCCTCAGCCCGGACGGGCACATGCTGGCATACCTGAATGAATCAGGTGAGACCACCCTGCAGGACGTTGGGACGGGCGAGACATGGGTCATTCCGAACGGCGGGCAGCGCGTATTCTTCTCGCCCGGAGGGAGCCTGCTGGCATGGGCCGAGACTGGCGCGGGGAACTTCGATACACGCCCGGTGACGGTCAGCGTATCCGCGTGGGATGGCTCCGGGCCGCGGGTTGTGGCGAACCTGTACGGCGGAGGCGTCATGGGCTGGCTGGATGACGATCGCCTGCTGCTCAGCGGACGGCGCGGCGTCAACGAACCCTCCACCCTGTTCAGCCTGTCGATCCCCGATGGGGCGGTCACTGAGCTCCTGCGCGGGCAGCGGGTGTGGTCGGTTGCTATCGCACCCGGCGGCGGCTGGATCGCCTATACCGTCAACTTCGCGTCAGATGGCGACCCGGAAGCTGAGGGCCTGTGGGTTGCCAGCACGGACGGCGCGACACGCTACCGGCTGGAGCAGTACGGCGGATTCCAGTGGCGTGACGGCCGCCGCCTGCTGGTGATCCCGTTCGAGATGGATGTGCCGGGTTACAGCCTGTGGCAGTTCGATGTGCTTACAGGGCAGGGCACGGCGCTGACCGACCCATCAATGGTGTCATTTCGCATCGAGTCCGGCAACTGGCTGGTATCCCCTGTGGGGGATGCCATCGTGTTCCTCAATCCGGAGGATCGGGCCCTGTGGACGTTCGGCCTGCCGGGGGTAACGCCATGACGCGGCCTCCGGGCGTACTGGCAATCCTGCTGATCGTGGCGGCCGTGCTGCCACAGGTGGCGCTTGCCCGGCAAATCGAGCCACCGCCCCCGGCTCCTGAGACGCCGCCTTTCCGCCTGCCGTTTGATATACCGCCGGGGCCGGGGAGCTGGTTCCTCGTCCAGCCCTATGGCAGCACCCGGCAGGCCTACCTGCGCCGGGTAAGCTGGTACGGGGGTGGGCAGGGCGTACACTTCGGGGTGGATTTTGCCGCACCGTGCGGTACGCCGGTGGTGGCAGTCGACAGTGGCACGATCATCAAGATTGACGCGCAGGAGCATGGCGCCGGGCCGCACAACCTGCTGATCCTGCACGAGAACGGCTTTGTTTCCCTCTACGGCCATCTGCTGGAGCGCCCACCATTCGCGGCGTTTACCCCGGTACAGGCGGGGCAGGCCATCGGCGTCACCGGTGACCCTGACCTGACGTGCAGCTCACGCCCGCACCTGCACCTTGAAATCCGTGACCGCAGCCTGTATTACGGCTATGACCCGGTCAACTTCATCGCTACTGACTGGGACAGCCTTGCGCTGGTCAGCCCGGGGATGGCCTTCCAGCGTGACCTCGATGCACCGCGCCGTTGGGCGCTGCCGGGCGATCAGCCGGTGGTGCGCTTCGGTGACGGGCTGCTCAACGCGTTTGCTCGCCCGTGGCCGCCTGATACACTCGGCTGGTGATTACCCCGCTTATTATGCAATCCGGAGGCTGACCGTGGAAAAGACCTGTCTTAATCCTGCTACCCTGCCCGCACCGTTTGGCTACAGCCAGATCGTGCTTGCCCGCGCAAAGATGACGGTTTACATCTCCGGCCAGGTGCCGTTCGACACCCAGCGCGAACTTGTCGGCAAAGGGGACAAACGCGCCCAGATGGAGCAGGTCTTTCGGAACCTGGAGGCTGCGCTGAAGGCCGCCGGGGCGACCTGGAAAGATGTGGTCAAGCTGACGACGTTCGTGGTGGATTTTCAGCCCGAGGACCGCGCAATGGTGGCGGAGGTGCGGGCGCAGTACGTCTCCGCGGAGAGCCTGCCGGCGAGCACCCTGGTGGGCGTGCAGGCGCTGGCCTTCCCCGACCTGCTGGTCGAGGTCGAGGCGACGGCAGTGATTGACTGAGCCTCTGCGCCGTCTGAGGCCTCAGACGGCGGCAAGAGCCTCAAGCTGGTCAAGCAGTGTGTGTATTCCTTCTTCGCCCGGCAGGATTGGGGTTGCGCCATCACGCAGCAGTTCTTCGCATCCTGTGTCACCGCCTGCTACCGCGAAGACGGCCCGTCCCTGAGCTCGGGCGCGCCGCCCGGTGCTCAGGCTGCCGCTGTCCTGTGCCGCCTCGATCACCAGCACCGCACGGCTCAGGCCGCTGGTCAGGCGGTTGCGCGCCATCAACTGCTGCGCGCTGACCGTCGCTTCCGGGTGCACTTCCGAGAGCAGTGCACCTTGCCCGACGATCTGGTGCGCCAGGCCGCGATGCACGGGCGGGTAAACGCGGTTAAGGCCGCAGCCCAGCACCGCCAGGGTGCGGCCCCCGGCACGCAGCGCCCCCATATGTGCCGCCCCGTCGATGCCCAGCGCCAGGCCGCTGATCACCGTCCAGCCTGCCTGTGCCAGTGCGTATCCCAGCGCCTCCGCCAACGCCGCGCCGAGCGGGGTCGGTGTGCGTGTGCCGACGATGGCGACGGCACGGCTGTCCTGCGGCTCCAGCCGCCCCCGCGCGAAGAGCACCGGCGGCGCATCATCGAGTGCCAGCAGAGAGGCCGGATATTCCGCGTCATCCCACAGGATGATGCGGATCCTCTGCTCTTCAAAGCGGGTAATATCTGCTT
>JADZAD010000075.1 GCA_020852775.1 Anaerolineae bacterium | reverse complement strand
CCTGGATCAGGTCGAGGAAGCTGATGCCGCGCCCCATGTACTTTTTGGCGACGCTGACCACCAGCCGCAGATTGGCCCGTGTCAGTGCAGCAACCGCCTCTTCCGACCAGTACAGGATGCCCCGGATCGTTTCGGCGGCGTCTGTTGGCGCGCTGGCATCAATCCAGCCCTGGATATCAGCAGCAGAGGGCAGGGACCGAAACTGGCGGTCATGCTCAACGAACAATTGCAGGAGCGGGGTGGGCAGAGCATACAGGGCTTCGAAGACGATGAACAACTGCTGTGCGAGGTGCGTCCACTCCTGGTCACGGCCCCATTCACGCAATTCAAGATAACGGCGCAGATAGGACGGGGGCTGCCCCGTCCAGCCTTCACGCAACCGCCCGGCCTCAGCCGCTATCTCAGCAAACGCGGGAGGATCGAGTTCAAACACAGCGGCTAACGCGGCTACGTCATTCCATGCGATTTCAATTTCACTTGCCAGCCGGGTGATCACCGGGCGCATATCATCATCCGGCAGCAGCCCGAGCACACTGGTGAAGGCCACCACACGTGTGCTGGCAGAGATCTGAGCAGAAAGCCAGATCTCCTGATCGGCATCCAGAAGCTGTACCTGTCCGATCTCCTTCAGATACATCCTGACCGGGTCACTGGCGGTTTCAGTATCGTGGATAACCGGAGCTACCTCTTCAGCTTCATCACTCTCATCAAGATCGTCTTCGACCGAATCGAGATCGGGATCCATTTCGTCTACAGACACGTCATAACCCTTGTGTTGTGTTGTCGTGCTGATAGGCTGATGCGGCGTACCAGCCGGTTCGGACACTCAGGTGCTACCTTCACCGATCCCTCGGACAGCAAAATCTCCCCGCAAGCGTTTCTGGGTGAGTTTCAGGATGGTCTCGTTGATCACACGCAGGTCGGATCGATACTCCGCCAGATGTGAGACAGTCCCTCCATTATCCATGTCCCGCATCATGGAGACAAGCTCAGACACATATTCGTTCAGACGATGCTCACGCAGTTCCAGTACCGCCATGACCGCCTGATACGCGGCCTTCTCTGCGGTCAGGTTTGATTTATCAGGCGGGACGAGGCCGTCTCGCAGCGCGTAGATCGGCTGGCTGCGCCACACATCCACGCGATCCACCAGGCCGGCATCGAGGGTTGCATAAAGGTATTCCAGCGGTTCGACCTCGTGCTGGCTCAGGGCATCGACCCATGCCTGAAAGATCACCTGGTGCTCCGGATGGGCATAGTCACGGGGCACCAGGTAAGGCAGCAGTATATCCGGCACATAAGGTAGTTCCTGATCAGCAGCAGCGGGGGGCGGCACACACTCCGCGATAGCGCGATTCATAGAGTAGAGCAGGCGCGGATAGCGCAGCATCGCAGCCAGGCAGAATATCTCACGGGAGGCTGTTGGTGTGGCGATGGAACCAGCCATGCGTGCCAAATCTACCGGGACAGTGATCTGATGCGGGCCGGATGGGGCCCCCTTCTGCCCACCCCCTTTGCGGGGCTGTTCCTTCGGCACAGGCTGAGGCTTCGGGAAGAACGCGCTCTCCGGGAGGCGCAGCAGGCGAGCCAGCCGCTGGCGATAGTGCGTGCGCTGAACCGTATCTGAGATGTCATTGATCAGTGGAGTAATTTCTTCGACAATACGGCTCTTGACCTTTGCATCATCAAGGTTCTTGCCGGCAAGTGCATTCTGAATGGCATATTCCACCACCGGCATGGCGTTCGCGACACGGTGGGCCCATTCAGCCGGGGCCTGCCGGATCAGATCGTCCGGGTCCTGGCCCTCCGGTAGAAGCAGTACGCGAATATCAAAGCCAAGGTCGTTCTCATAACGCACCATGCCATAGGGATCGAATTCAGTGGTCAGCCGGGCGCGCAGTTCACGTTCAGCCCCATCAAAACCCCATGCTCCCTCGCTCCGGGCCTGTTCCGCGGCCTGTTCTGAGACGCGTGAGATCGTTTCGCGCCCGCGTTCGGTGGCCATCTGGCCGGCGGCATCCGGGTCAAGGGCAAGGATCAGAGTCGAGGCGTAACGCGCCAGCAGGCGAAGCTGTGTTTCGGTGAGCGCAGTGCCCATCTGCGCGACCACGTTGGTAAATCCGGCCTGATGTGCCTGTAGTGCATCCATATATCCCTCGACGATAACTGCGGTCTCGGTTTCACGGATGGCGCGTCGCGCTGAAGAGAAGCCATACAGCAGGCTGCTCTTGTCAAAAAGCGCACTCTGTGGCGAGTTCAGGTATTTCGGAACAGCATCTTTGGCCAGCGCGCGCGCTCCGAAGCCCACTACACGCGCCTGATCGTCATGGATCGGGATCACCAGGCGGTCACGGAAGCGATCGTAGCTGTGCCCATCCTCCCGGACGACCAGCAGCCCGGCGGCCTCCAGGTCGGCCTGCTCAAATCCCAGGCCAATCAGGTGCTTCGAGGTAGTATCCCAGCCGGGAGGGGCGTAGCCCACCATGAACGCTTCAATCGTTGGTGCGCTCAGACCACGCCCCTGCACATAAGCGCGGGCATATTCCGCCGCGGGTGAAGTATTGAGCTGGTGGTTGAAGAAAGCAGCTGTCTCATGCAGGGCCAGCAGCAGGCGATCCTCTACCGCCCGCTCATTGGCCTGCTGCGGGGTGAGAGGACGGAGTTCGACACCAGCCAGCCCGGCGAGATACCGCAGCGCCTCGGTGAAGCCCCAACCCTCACGCTCCATGACGAAGTTGAAGAGATCTCCACCACGGCCACAACCGAAACAACGCCAGTTCTGAGACTCAGGAAAGACAATGAATGAGGGAGTCTTTTCGCCATGAAAGGGGCACAGGCCCTTATAGTTACGCCCGGCTTTCTTCAGGGGCGTATACTGGTTTATGAACTCAACCAGGTCCAGCCGTGCCTTGATGTCGTCTGAAACGCTCATATGCCCCGAATGTGCGATCGGCTCACAACCTTGATGACCTGTGCTGACAACAACCCTGGCTGCGGACGCAGGCAGAATACGAGGTGCTGAAGAGGGTTTATCTGTGACCTGTAGTATACTCTCCGTCAGGGGCGGCGCAACCGCGCAGACATCCGAAATCGCTGCAGGAATATCGATTCTGAATGACCCAGGTGGTATGATACATTCGTTGAAAGTAGTACATGCCACCCGTCTGGTTGATGTAATGGATCGGTATCTGAGCACACCAGAGAATCCAACCATGTCATCGCGTTCCGCCTATGAGAACCTCCCGGCATAGGTTCTTTTCTCCATTCATCAGGCAGCCATCGCCCTTACATCTGAACTGTCGCTCAACGCTGTCCTGAATCGTATTGTCGAGACAGCCCGCGCGCTCTCACAGGCCCGGTACGCCGCACTGGGTATTCCGGATCCGCAGAACAAGTACCTGGTTCAGTTCATTACCAGCGGCCTGTCTGACAGTGAACGCCACCAGATGGGAGAGCTTCCGATCGGGCGCGGACTGCTAGGTGAGCTCCTTAAGCCAGACGCTACTACGATCCGCATCAAGGACATTGCAGACGATGTACGATCAGCAGGCTTCGGGATCAACCACCCGTCAATGCGTGGGTTTCTGGGGGTTCCCATCCGCACTCGCGGGAAGCTGCTCGGCAACCTCTATCTGACTGACAAGTCAGATGGCCCCGAGTTCACCGCAGAAGATCAGATCATCATAGAAACCCTGGCCTCTTATGCAGCCGTCGCCATTGAGAACGCCCGCCTGTACCGGCAGATCCAGCGGTTGGCCGTGCTGGAAGAGCGCGAGCGAATCGGTATGGACCTGCACGACGGCATCATCCAATCGATCTACGCTGTAGGGTTGATGCTGGAACACGCCTCGTATGAGGCTGAATCAAACCCGTCTTCTATTCAGATGCGGCTGCACCAGGCGATCGACGGGCTGAACACCGCCATTAAAGACATCCGCAGTTACATCCGCGACCTGCGTCCGACTCGCTTTCAGGGCGCCGATCTCAGTGTCGCGTTGTTTACACTCGCCCAGGAGTTCCAGGCAAACACACTGGCAGACGTGCGGCTTGACTTTGATGACGCAGTTGTGCCTCATCTGTCAGAGGAAGCTGCCCGGATCGCATTCCATATCGTGCAGGAAGCACTCTCCAATGCCGCTCGCCATGCCGCTGCGACAGAGCTCACCATTCAGGCCCGGTTGAATCACGGGCATATCGTGGTACAAATCCGCGATAACGGGCTTGGATTCAGCGCAACGGAGCGAACCGGACAAACCGGGTACGGCCTTTCCAATATGCAGGTGCGTGCACAAAGCGTTGGTGGAGTCACGTCCATTGAATCGACCCCCGGGCACGGCACGACTGTTACCCTCAAGCTGCCTGTCGCTGGCTAGGCACGGCGACGTGCCATCCACCCGGACTTCCTATGGATCGGCGCCGTAACACTCTTTACTTCGTCATTCTGAGCAGCCTTGCCGCGGGCCTGATCACCGGGCGCGACTTCTTCTTCACCGTCGCGTATCTGTGTGGAGGCCTGCTGGTATTCTCACTGCTCTGGGCCTGGAGCACCATCAACTGGGCCAGCGTCACACGGCAGCTTCCCTCACGGCGCTCACAGGTCGGCGCGACGATAGAAGAAACCTTCGTTGTGGCTAATATCTCGTGGATCCCGAAACTCTGGCTGGAAATCCACGATCGTTCTGACCTCCCCGGACACCATGCAAGCCGGGTTATCAGCGGAGTGGGCCCCCGACGGGAAGAACGCTGGAGCGTGCGGACTCTCTGTACACGACGAGGCGAGTTCATGCTGGGGCCGATGCGTATGGTCACCAGCGATCCTTTCGGGCTGTTCCAGCTTGAGCGGCCGTTCCCGGAACAGACACCTGTAGTCGTCTATCCACCGGTCGTTAAACTGCTCCAGTTTCCGGCAGCTACCGGGGATATTTCAGGCGGAGATGCCCAGCGCAGACGCACACACTACATTACGACCAATGCCGCTGGAGTCAGGGACTATGCCTCAGGTGACAGTTTCAACCGTATTCACTGGCGCAGCACCGCCCGGAAAGGCAGACTGATCGTCAAGGAGTTCGAACTGGACCCGCTCTCCGATGTGTGGATCGTACTGGATGCGGACAGGACGGCACATCCCAGAGACAGGTCATCTGATCAGGGCACGGTGACGGCGCACAACGAGCCAGCCATCCCGGAGGAGCGCGCCACCACCGAGGAATACGCGGTCACGATTGCCGCATCACTGGCGCAGCACTTCATTGAGCAGAACCGGGCCGTAGGCTTCAGCACCCACACTGACCACCATCATCTGATTCAACCGGATCGGGGTATACGTCAACTGACCAAGATACTGGAGACTCTGGCGATGCTCCAGGCGGCCAGCACCATCACCTTCGATCAACTGCTGGCGCTGGAGGCGAATACCCTCCAGCAGGGAACTACCGTGATCACGATCACACCCAGTACCCGTGAAACCTGGGTACAAGCGGTGGAAAGCCAGGCACGGCACGGGATCCATACAATCAGTGTACTGCTGGATGCGGAGAGCTTCGGGGGGCGCCCCGGGGCTAGCCTGATCGCGGGGAAACTACGTGCCGCCGGCGCACCCGTCTATCGGGTGCGCAAAGGCGATCGGATCAGTGTGGCTCTGAGCCAGCCTGTTGTCGTCTGAGAGCCACTACGTCATCACTTCGGAGGCCGGGATCAACGAATCGGGCAGGCGCATCACCAGCGCCAGCGCCAGAAGCCCACAGAGCGCCGCCGTCAGGAATAGCACCGGGTAATCCGAGACCTGCAGGATGAGCCCGCCAATGGTCGGGCCAACGACACCAATGGTGCCAATAGCGTTGGTGGCCCCCAGATAGATCGTGCGCTGGCCCGTCTCACCGGAGATATCCAGCGCGTAGTTCAGGAAGCCCAGAAAGACCAGGCTGCCAGAAAGCCCAACCGCGATATAGATCCAGGCGAACAACGCCGTCGCCAGCGGCCCGCTCGACAGCCCGGCAAGCACGCTGACCAGCGCGACGAACGGCGCCGTGATCACAATCACCGTCCCGACCTGAATCAGGCGGCGGGTTCCGAAGCGGTCAGCAACGCGACCGAGCACGAACGTTCCGACAGCAGAACCTACCGCCTGTGCGCCAACAAATATCCCCAGCGATTCTTCAGGCAGCCCCACCACCTGCCGAGCATAGAGTACGTACAGAGGCGACGCCATCCCGGCAATCAGGAAGAATATCCGGGCAATAGTCACACGACGCAACCGGACATCAGTGCGCATGATGCTCATGATATGGTCAGCGAACTCACTCCAGGGGATGTGTACCGTCGCCTTCTCGCCATCGGCGATTGCCGGCTCGTGCATGAAGAACGAAGCCGCGGAAGAGATGGCCAGGCAGGCTGTCGATCCCAGAAACAGGATGACGTAGCTCTGCGGAAACGCAGGCCCCTCCGGGCTGAGCAGGAACTGCACCAACCGCGCGATACCAAAGATCGCTACCAGTCCCATGATCGCCTGCCAGATCGCCATGTATCCGGTGCGGCGTTCCGGCGGGAAGGCACGTCCCAGCATATCGACCCAGGCAACAGTCGCAAAGGCGTCGCCAACTGTGAGGACAATCAGTGCGATGATCAACGACACAATAGACAGCCAGGATGGTTCGGCATTGGTCAGATAGACTACCGCCGCCATGATCGGGATGGCAATACGGGTCGAGATAGCAGAGATAATCAGCACCGGCTTCTTTCGTGGGAAGCGCCCGATAATTCCACCGGCAAACAATTGTGGGATCGCCCAGAACAGCCAGTAAATCGTCGGGATCGCGCCGATCAGCACCGGAGACGCTCCGAGGTGATCAAGGAATCCGGGGACGACCGTGTAATTATCAATGAAGCGTGCATTCAGGCCGAACGCAATGGTATCCAGCCCGAACGCGATGAAGTTCTGCACAGGCCGGGGGTAGGCTGTAATCTTACGGGTTGATGCCATTGTTCCTCTCAGGATTATCCTGTCGCAAGCAGCATATCGTAGTGCGCCATAAGCTGCCGGGCGGAAGCCTGCCAGTCGAACAGGCGCGCGCGGGCCAGCCCCATCTGGCACAGGGTGGTTCGCAGCGACGGGCTGGTAAGCACGCGCTCTATTGCCGCGGCCAGATCGTTAACACTGTACGGATCGATCATCAGCCCGGCATCTCCAACGACCTCCGGAAACGAGGAGGTATTCGAGGTAATGACCGGTACCCCACAGGCCATCGCTTCCAGCGGGGGCAGGCCAAACCCTTCGTACAGCGCAGGGTAGGCCATCAACTCCGCCCCGCTGTAGAGAGCAGGCAGGTCATCGTCCGCAACAAAGCCTGTCAGCAGGACGCGGTTGGCAATCCCGGAGTGCTCAATCACGCGATACAGTTCATCTTCCAGCCAGCCCTTTCCCCCTGCAATCACCAGCTTCAACCCGGTGTATTCCAGCCGGGCGAAGGCTTCCGCGAGACGCGCATAGTTCTTCCGAGGTTGGACCGTCCCAACGCTGAGGATGTAGGGATTATCACCGATCGCGTAGCGGGCTCTGACCCGCCGCAGTATATCAGCATCTGTGATGGGATGGAAACGTGGCTCGACGCCGCAGTAAAGCACACTGATCTTCTCGGGCGGCACTGCGTACAGTGCGATCAGGTCCTGCCGGGTAGCCTCAGAGTCGGCCAGGATGTGATCGGCACGCGCCGCGGACTGAGGCACGACCCGGTCGAGGTAGCGTCTCAGGGAGGCCACCGCCGTTTCAGGTGTGCGCGCATAGGAGAGATCATGCACGGTCAGCAGAGTGCGTGTGCCTCGACGAACCGGAGGTAGGGTGAAATCGGTGGCGTGATACAGTGCAACGTCTCCCGTCCACCACTCTACCGGGAGGGGCAGGTGTGCCCGGTGCCATATACGGGCAAACCAGTTTGGATTAATCCGGCTGGAGCGCCAGGCAAAGTTAGGCGCCGGGAGTGCGGGGAGAGCCTCCGTGCGCTGCCCCGCCGCAAAAAGCACATACGGGTTCCGGGGGTCAACCGCCGCCAACGCGCTGACCAGTTCACGCACGTAGCGACCAATCCCGCCGCCCTGTTCAAGCGCCGGGGTGTAATCAATGGCGACGTGCGGGCGGGGAGGCTGCATATGATAGCGTTATTCCAGCCGGGGCCAGCCCGATCAGCAGGGGTCAGGATGAGACAGACAACTGCAGGCTACTTGACATCACTGTAAGTCAGGTAGCGATTCACGAAGAAGTTCCAGATCATGGCGATCCCTACTGAGATGAGCAGTGCCATGTTCTTGCCGATCCGCAGGGCGAATTCCGCTGAGAGTATCGGGAGCGCGGAGGCAGCCAGCGCCGAGAAGGGAATGCTGGCGAATTCCAGGATGGGGATACGGATGATGATGCCAAACAGGTTAATCACAAAGAAGGTGATCAACTGCAGAACAGGCGATTTAGACCGCGAGTCGGGGTATGTCCAGTAACGATTCCAGAGGAAGTTGCTGATGACCGCGGCAACAAAACCGATCGCGCCGCCGAGCCCGATGTACGAAATCGGCTCCAGAAAAGGGACCGGGATACTGATATCCCGCGGGAGGATTGACCAGAGCAGATTGGAGGTGCCGGCATCAATGACAAAGCCGATACCGCCGACGATGGCAAACTTAACAAAACGCTTGACTTCACGATACTCTGATATCCGGGTATGGGCACGGCCCAGCAGGCCTGGATATTTGGATTGAATGACCTCGGACTCAACGGTCATAACATCGGTTGACTCACTCACGCTGTTTCGTTCTCCCATTTCGAATTCGCCACCAGCAGGCTGAGCAGGCCCAGCATCGCCCCGATGTGCAGGTGCAGGTTAGCGACGTACAGTTTATCGAGCGCATTATGCACGCTCAGATGAAGCCAGGCCCCCATCAGGCCAATCGCCAGGCTGCGTGTCCAGATATCCGCGCTATGAGCAGTCCGCCAGGTCCAGCCGAGCACGATCAGCCAGAACAGCAGGTAGGCAGCGAGTCCTATTATACCGGTTTCGGCCAGCGTATTCAGGTAGATGTTATGGGCATGACCGAGCGGCGCGGGCCAGTTCGCCAGCGCATAGGCGGGGTAGACGGGCTCATAGTTACCAAAACCGACCCCGATCCACGGCTGGAAACGGGCCATTTCCTCGGCGGCCTGCCAGTGTGCGAGACGCTCCAGTACGGAGAAGTTCGCGTCGTTGATGTCGGCCCCACGTGCGTCGAAGCTCTGGAAGACCTCGGTAAAGCCCGTCAGGCGACTGGCGACCGGGGCAGGCAGCAGACCGTACTGCAAGGCAAACGCCCCTATCAGCAGGCCACCCCCCACCAGCAGCACACCCAGCCACGCCCGGCGCGGCCAGGCGAACAGCATCGCCAGTGCCCCGGCTCCGAAGCCCAGCCACGCCCCGCGTGACCATGACATCACCAGCGCCATACCGAGCACCCCGGCCACCAGCCCTGCCATGAGAAAGACGATTGTTTCACGACGTAAGAGCATACGGGCAATAACATGCAGCCGGGGTGGGCGGGTAGCCCGCCAGCAGCGGCGCGCCTGCGCGATCCAGGCTCCCAGTGCCCCAAGCAGCAACCCGACCGAGAGGGACAGTACAAGGCCGATGAAGCCACCATACGGATTCGGCTGCTCAAATGTCCCATAAGCGCGATAATACTGGCCACCCAGTATCTGGAAGTGTTCCGGCCCGTCACCGCGCAGGCCAAACTGCCAGATACCGATCAGGGCCTGAGCCAGACCTGCCGCCAGTATGACCGCCACAACCCAGCCGGTTCTCCGTTGCCCGGAGAGATCGATGACGAGCCACATCACCAGCAGAAGCTGTACCCACTTGAGCAGTTCCTTCAGCGCATAACCGAGAGAAAGCGCATTGAGCAGGCTCAGAGCGGCGGCGAAAAGGAAGAGCAGCAGCGGCAGGTTCAATGGTGAGGACGGGACTGCCACGCGGCGCTTTGCCAGCGCATGGAGCGCCCACGCTCCCAGGGTGACGATCAGGGCGATCTGGCCGAGATCAAGCGGCAGCGCCGGGAGGAAGTAATCCGTCAGGGGTTTGCTGGGGCCGAGGATCAGCGCGACCCCCAGGCCCACCCGGGGGTCGATCAGCGTCAGGACGAGCAGGACGATACTGAGCAGCAAGATACCCGCCGTGAGCAAGGGCAGGCGACCCAGCAGGAGCCCAATCGCCCCGGCCAGCACAGCCACCCCGACCCGTCTCGCACGGGCTGGCAGAGGTCGATGGGCGAAAGCCAGCACTGAGCGGCTTCGCGCCAGTGCGGACATCAGTTCTTCCCTTTAACCTGCTTCTCGAAGTAACGCACGGTCTGCTCAAGGCCGATGCCGATATCGATGGTCGGTTCCCAGCCCAGGATAGCGCGGGCCCGCGTGATATCGGGCTGGCGCGTTTGCGGATCACCGGCGATGCGTTTTTCTGGCTGGAATATGATCCCCGCCTTGTTCCCCGTAAGCGCGTTCACCCGCTCGGCGAACTCCAGAATGGTGAGTTCGTGCGGGTTGCCGATGTTGACCGGGTCGTTTTCGCTCGACATCAGCAGGCGGAAGATGCCCTCAACCTCATCCCTGATGAAGCAGAAACTGCGGGTCTGCAGGCCGTCCCCGTAGATCGTCAGTGGCTCACCACGGAGGGCCTGCCCGATAAAGTTCGGCACCACGCGCCCATCATCGAGGCGCATGCGCGGACCATAGGTGTTGAAGATACGAACGATGCGCGTATCGACATCGTGGTAGCGGTGATAGGCCATCGTCATCGCCTCGGCAAAGCGCTTGGCTTCATCGTAGACGCCGCGCGGCCCGATGGGGTCCACATTGCCCCAGTAGGACTCCGGCTGCGGGTGCACCTTCGGATCACCGTAGACCTCCGAGGTGGAAGCCTGCAGGAAACGCGCCCCCTTTTCCTTCGCCAGGCCGAGCGCCTTGTGTGTGCCGAGTGCGCCGACCTTGAGCGTCTGGATCGGGTAGTTCAGGTAGTCGATCGGGCTGGCGGGTGAGGCAAAGTGCATGACGGCATCGATCGGGCCATCAAGATAGATGTACTCAGTCACATCCTGCTTGATGAAACGAAAGCGTTCGTTCCCCGCCAGGTGTTCGATGTTGCGGATGCTGCCCGTGATCAGGTTGTCCATCGCGATCACGGTATGGCCTTCAGCCAGGAAGCGGTCACAGAGATGTGACCCGATGAAACCGGCGCCGCCGGTAATTAAGACACGCACGTGGATTTACTCCAGATTAACAACCGGGTGACTTGATGGCGGCAATTGTAACGAATGGGCATGGCAGCCGCTATAACGCGTCAGCCTGCCGCCGGAGTTCCGAAGCGAAGACGTCGAAGGCCATGCGCCCGTACAGGCACAGCACGACAAGGCGTGGAGCCGTGACGTCGCCCCGGAGATGGGCCAGCGCCACTTCAACCATGATCCGCGCACAACGGTCGAGCGGGTAGCCGAAGATGCCGGTAGAGATCGCCGGGAACGCAACCGAGGACAGGTTATTCTCCCCGGCGACCCGAAGCGCAGATTCGACTGCCGAGCGCAGCAGGCGCTCTGCCTGCGGGTTACTGCCCATCGGCCCGACCGCATGAATCACGTAGCGTGCCCTGAGGTTGCCGCCGGTGGTGATCACTGCGCCGCCTGTCGGGCAGAAGCCAATGGCGTCGCACTTCTCTTGAACAGCAGGGCCACCCCGGTGGCGAATTGCTCCGGCAACCCCGGCCCCCAGGAGCAGGTGGTCGTTGGCAGCATTGACGATCGCATCGGTATCCAGATCGGTGATGTCGCCCTCAACCAGCCGCAGAATGCCGCTACCGGCTGCTATCTCCACCGCTCATCCCCCGGTCGAACTGGCTGACCAGCCCCAGCGTCATATAGAACAGGAACGCGAGGTCGATCACGAAGTGCACCTCATCCACCAGCCCGTGAGCAAGGAACACCGCCATCCCACCCATCAGGCCAATGACCAGGGCGCGTTCCGCCGGGCGTACCGTCCGCAGCCGGCGCTGCACCGCCCAGGCCGTGCGCCAGAAAGCGACCTGGATCCACAGCCCGGCCAGTAAGCCGAAGAGACCAAGCCGCACCCAGTAGTTGAGGATAAAGTTATGTGGCTGGCTGAGATCGGGCTGCTGCCAGGCCTCCGGCAGGATGTAGGTGCCGCGATAAGCATAGAGGAACTGGTCGAGCCCCAGCCCGGTGATGGGATGATCCCGGATCATACGCAGGGTACTCTGCCAGAGCTGCACGCGGAAGAAGCTGGAACTCGTTCCGCTGCTGAAGTCAAACAGGTTACTCAGGCGCGGCACGATCCGGCCGAGCGGGATCAGCGCGCCGAGGCCCAGTGCCGCCGCCGTACCGACCGCCGCCGCGCCCCTGCGCCCCTGCCAGAAGATCAGCACCAGCGCCAGCCCCGCCGGGATGCCGAGGATCAGCGCCCCGCGTGAGGTCGTCAGGACGGTCGCGAGCAGCATCACGAGCAGTGCGCCGCCATACAGCCAGCGACGGTGACGACCTTCGCCCATCACGACGACAGCCGCCGCCAGCGGGATCAGGCGTCCGAGAAACAGGGCAACATTGTTGCACGTCCCGGAGACGCTTCGCAGGCAGACGAAGCCCTGTATCTGACGCACGTCCACGGCGAACTGCCAGAAGCCGACCAGCGCCAGCACAACCCCGGTCAGTACGGCCATATCTGCGATACGCCAGCGCTCGCGCGGGGTAAGCGGCTCGGCACGCAGCACGAGATAGACGATCAGCGGCTCCAGAATCATCTGGCGCAGTTCGGTGAAGGCTACGCCGGGCAGGGCCGACCATGCCAGCGAAACAACACTTACAATCACAAACAGCCCGACCGCCTTATCGAGCGGGCGCAGTGCTGCCCAGACCGCTGGCAGGCTGAGACGCGGGCCAGCCTGCCGCCCTGCCAGCCGGATGGCCCAGGCGGCTGCCGTCAGCAGGCTGATGACTTCCACCAGGCTGAAGGCGCGGTCAAGCAGGGGGCGAGGGAGCAGGTAGTACGGGGCAAAGGCGACCATCAGCGCCGCGCCGGTGGCCGGGCGGGTATAAATCAGCAGGAAGAGGACCATCAGCGCGGCTAGCGTCAGCACCAGCCAGGGCGAGAAGTAGAAGACCCCGGCGGTCAGCAGCGTCAGTAGCAGCGAGGGGCCATCGCCGATCTGGCGCAGCAGGCCCGGCACCGCGCCGCCGAGCGTCAGCGCCGCGCCCAGCCAGAGGGCCAGCGCCGCAAGCACCGATATCACGAAGTGCGCCGCGTCTCCGAGGCGAAGAACGGCCGCATCAAGCGCCTGCCCGACACGATAAGCAAGATGGGTTTCGCGGCTGAACAGCAGCCCGGAGGCCACCGCCGCTATGGCAAGCACGAGGAGCGCGACCGCGGGATAATCAAAGCGACGGGTATCCACGCGCGCTCCGACCGCATACCCGGCGAGTGCCCACTGATCCCAGCCACGGTCTGCTTCCAATCGAATCTGGTGAATCTGCCCGTCTCCATAGCCCCCGGCGACAGGCAGCGTCTCGATACGTGGCTGGTAATCCGGCGAAGTAAGCACGAGATACGATCCACGCTCATTCCGTGGCAGCAGCGACACCGGCTGGCCGTCCACAGTGACAAACAGGTAGCCACGGTAGTTGTCACGCCGGACGATTACGGCGAAGCTCTCGCCTGCAAACGGGAGTTCGACCACGCTGCCACCCGCTTCGCTGAAATCCGCGCCAAGGTCGGAGAACTCCCATTCACCAGAGTAACGCGCCAGCGGAGCCTGCACCGGGTAAACGCCCGGCCACAACGCGGTGTTCGACTCCCCGGCCAGCGACCGGATCACTGACGCAGCGGGAGAGAGCGTGCCGTCCGCGGCTTTGAGCGCGAATCCCCAGCGCGGATCGCCGGGTGGCGCAGCGGGCTGCCAGTTCTCCAGAATCAGGCCGCCCGTCCAGGGCCACTCCATGAGCGCCCTGCGGTAGAAGGCTTCCGTCCAGGCAGCCTGTTGTTCCGGGGTGGTCTGCCCCCACGCGGAGGGCTCCCCGGCCCAGCCCGCAGGCAGAGCGTTCCAGCCGAAGTGGCTGGCCCATAGCGGTTTACCCGCGTCGCCCCGTCGCCCCATCTCCTGACGGAGGAGCAGCAGCCGTGACACATTCAGCAGAGCGGGGTAGGCCCGGCGATCATCCGGGCCGGTGTCGAACCCGTAAGGCTTGGCGGCAACGCCGTCGAATACGGCTGCCGCGCCGTTGTCATAGAGGGCTTCCAGAAAGAGCAGGTCGCTCAGATTCTGCGGGCCACGCTCGGTAGTCGGAGCCAGACCGGCGGTCAGGACGAGCGCGTGTGCATCCGCGGCATGGATCGCGTCGTAGGCCGCACCGAGCAGCGCCGCGTAATCCACCGGGCTCGGCGGCAGCCCACCCCAGCCGGAGGACAGGTTCGGTTCATCCCAGACCTGGTATACGTCGATCCGGTCGCCGTAGCGTTCCGCAAACGCCGCGGCGAAGCGGGCGAAATCATCATGTTCGGCGGGTGGGGCGGTCGGGGTCTCCGCCGCCCATGCCGGGCTGCGCCAGAGCACCGCCACCAGCCTCAGATCACGCCGCGCCGCCTCCTCGACGATGCGGTCATAGGCCGACCAGTCATACTCACCGGGTGCAGGTTCGATCTGATCCCAGGCAAAGACCTGCCGCACCCAGACGAAACCTGTCTCCCGAATCTGGTCGAGGTTTTCATTCAATTCCGCGGGGGGGTACTGCGTCAGGTCTGCGTTCACGCCCAGCACCGGGACCCGCAGCGGGGAATCCGCTGACGGAAGGCCGTTCAGAGCGCCCCGCAGCCGTTCCTGCCGCTGCACAAGAAGGGCAGCCACCCCGGAGGCACAGAACAGCGCCAGTACGAAGCAGAACCAGGCTATCAGCGAGTGATTAAGGCGTTTCATGGTGACCAGCGCACGTTAGTAACCAGGCCATCGCCGGTAACCTGCTGGCTAAGGCCGGTCATGACATCGATCAGGTAGATGTTGCCCTGATAGATCAGCGCGATCTGCCTGCCATCCGGAGCCCAGGCAAATGGCTGGAGTGACAGGTTACGGGGCAGCAGGCCCGGCTGTCCTTCGGCAGGGAAGAGCACCCGTCGATTGCTGCCATCCCGATCCATGATCATCAGCCGGTAAGGGCTCACCACGCTGTCGAGTGGGTTGACGGCCTGCAGGAAGGCGACGAGCGGATCGCCGACCTCCTCATTGATCGGCCCGGGCGAGGAGAACTGCGGTAGTGCCCACATGCCTGACTGTGGAACCAGCGCCGCGCTGTAGGTATCGTCTACCGGAAATGAGGTGAGATCGAACACAGGGCTGTCTTCCGGGGCTTCCGCGCCGAGCGGTGCACCATGGGTCACTGCAATGAGCTGCTCACCGGTGGGTGACCAACTGAATGAGGGCACCCACACAAAATCATAGGCATTGCGCGGCGCGAAGGTGAGGCGGGTATCACGGACATAGGCGTCCGGAAGACCTCGCGCGATCGCCTCCTCCGCGGAAAGCGGGCCAGCAGATTCATCTTCCGTGGGCTCACTGTCCGGCACAGGCGTTTCCTCACCGGTGCGTTCATCCACCGCGCCATCATCCTCCTCAAATACCGGCTCCAACAGGCCGACCGCGTCCGGCTGCGCCCATGCCAGCCGGTAGCCCTGCGGCGCGAAGGCGAACGCTGTGCCATACCAGCCGTAGATACCGCCGCTCGACGGCTCCAGCAGGAGCTTGCGCTCGACGACCGCACCGGAAGGCGTCACCCGGGCACGCCAGAGGTCATTATTGGCCTGCCAACCGGGGAAGCTCGGCCGGGGTTCGGCGGTCGAATAGAAGATGACCTGCTCACTGCCCGGCACCCATTCGGCGTAGAGCACATTATCGAGGTCAAGGCGTACCGCGCTGGCCTCCGGATCAGTGGTATCGAAGTGCGCCCACAGTGTGTTGAAAGGCAGGTCACCGGTCTCAGCAGCAGGTGTTGCCTGCGCGTCCTCTTCGGGGGCGTCGAGCAGGGTGCGGGTAAAGAGCAGCGCGCTACCGGAATGGGCAAGAGCGAATACCCGCCCATCGAGCCCGCCATCGAGCGTCAGGGGCAGGATATTGGCACTGTTCTGCCGGGCGATAAATGCATTGCCACCGGAGATGTAGGCCAGTGCACCACCAACCGTAACGGTCGAGAGGGTACTCTGGCTGCCCACCATAATCACCTCGTCTTGTGGAGAGGCCAGCAGCACCCGGCGTATCTCACTGCGGGCTGTCTCCACGCCATCCTCATACGTAATCCGGTAAGTGACCTCGGCAGCACCCGTCACACCGGCCTGCAGCAGGCGGGTCTCCCCGGCATTCAGGCTGCTGTTTAACATCGTCTGGCGTTCAAAAGCAACTGGCTCCTGCAGGACAACCGTCTCCTCGCTGACCCGGACGATCGTGATCGCCATGCCATCGGTGACACGGGTGAACCCCGGCGGATTGACACGATCCAGTTCACCCAGCGCAGTACCGGCCTGGCGGATCACGTCGCTGACAGTGACGTCCGGGCTGGTATCAATCGCCAGGGATGCGCCATCTGTGTTCAGCGTGACACGGTAGACCGGGTCAGGCGAGGGAAGACAGGCGGCAAGCAACAGCGCCGCAAGTGTGGGCAGAAGCCAGTGGGTTGCTGTTCGCAGAAAGGGAGGTACAAGCATGGCGCGACTGTACCATGCCCCCCCACAGGGGGCAAGCACTGTCGCGCCATGAGGAGCAGGCGCTCACGCCATCAGCAGCACGTCGCGAATGTCCGGCAGCACGCTGTCAAGGGTGGGACGGTCGATGATCAGCGGCGGCGCGAAACGAATGACGTTCTGGTGCGTCTCCTTGGCAAGGATACCGCGCTGCTGCAAAGCCTCGCAGAAGCGGCGCGCCCCGCCTGCCTCGGGCCTGAGTACCACACCGATCAGCAAGCCTTTGCCACGGATGTGATCCACATGCGGGCTGTTAATCTCCTCAAGGTAGTCCTTGAAGTAAGCCCCCATCTCCGCAGCGTTCTCCACCAGGTGCTCTTCGGTAATCACCCGGAGGGCCGCCCGTGCCACTGCCGCCGCCAGTGGGTTCCCGCCGAAGGTCGAGCCGTGGTCGCCGGGGTGGAGCACGCCGAGGATTTCCCGTGAGGCCAGCACCGCCGAGACGGGATACACACCCCCGCCCAGCGCCTTGCCCAGCACGAGTACGTCGGGCCGGACGCCTTCATGATCACAGGCCATCAGCTTGCCGGTACGGCCCAGCCCGGTCTGGATCTCGTCCGCAATGAACAGCACGCTATGGCGGTCGCAGATTTCGCGGATACGGTGCAGGTAGCCTTCCGGCGGGACAACCACACCCGCCTCACCCTGGATCGGCTCGACGGAGATTGCGGCAGTGTTGGGCGTGATCGCTGCCTCGAACGCATCGGCGTCGCCATAGGGGATGGTGATGAAGCCCGGCGTGAAGGGGCCGAAGCCATCGCGGTACTGTGGCTCAGTTGAAAATGAGATCACGGAGATCGTCCGCCCGTGGAAGTTGCCCCCCACGGTGATGATCTCGGCACAGTTCTCCGGGATCCCCTTGACCTTGTAGCCCCACTTGCGCGCCACCTTAAGCGCGCTCTCGACCGCCTCAGCGCCAGTGTTCATCGGCAGAGCCATCTCATAGCCGGTCAGGTCAAGCAATTCCTTGTAGAACAATGGAAGCTGGTCGTTGCGAAAGGCACGCGACGTCAGCGGCAGGCGTTGGGCCTGCTCGATCAGGGCGTTGATGATCGTGGGATGGGCATGCCCCTGGTTGGCGGCAGAGTAGGCGCTCAGGCAGTCCAGATAGCGCCTGCCGTTCACGTCAATCAGGTAGACACCTTCCCCACGGGAACAGACGACGTCCAGCGGGTGGTAATTGTGGGCGCCGTACTGCTCTTCAAGCGCGATGAGATCAGCGGCGGAATACACCCGATCAGCCATGACAGTATCCTTTTGCGATCGCTAGAGTTTGCCAAGCAGGTAGAGCATCAGGCCCTTCTGGGCGTGGAGGCGATTCTCCGCCTGGTCGAACACGACCGAGTTCGGATGATACATGATCGTCTCGTTGAACTCGTAGCCCTTGTGCGCGGGCAGGCAGTGCATCACCAGCGTCCCCGGCTTACCGGAACGCCCAAGCAGTGCTTCGTTGATCTGGTAGGGCATGAAGAGCTTCAGGCGACGTTCCTTCTCCGCGGCGAAGGACGGATCGGAGAAGTGCTCCATGTTGATCCATGTATCGGTGTAGATCACGTCCGCGCCCGCTATCGCCCGGTCGATATCGGTGGTCTGTTCATACCGGCCGCTCGCGTCCAGGAGGGCGTTCTGTTCCTCGTCAAGCGCAGGCGGATCGATCTCCGGCGCGCAGAGCACGAACTGTGCCCCGGCGTAAACGCTCGCCATCGCAAGCGAGTTGCTCACGTTGTTGCCGATGCCAAAGTAGACGATCTTCAGCCCCTCGGTGCGGCCAAACTTCTCTTTGATCGTCATCAGGTCGGTCAGGGCCTGCGCGGGGTGATAACGGTCGTCACAGCCGTTGATCACCGGGACTTCCGAGCCTTCAGCCAGCGCCACGAGGTCACGGTTGAACATCATCCGCGCCATGATCAGGTTGGCATAGCGTGAGATGACTTTACCCTCGTCGGGGATGTCGGCGATACCCATCTGCGTGTGCTGCGTCTGGGCGAAGATAGCATGGCCACCAAGTTGCGTCATGCCGACTTCGAAGGAGAAGCGGGTACGCGTTGAGGTCTTCTGGAAGATCATGGCAAGGGTCTTACCCCTGAGAGAGTCGCTCCAGGGCTCCGGGTTGTTCTTGATCGCAATCGCGCGCTCCACGATCAGGTTGAAATCCGAAGCAGAGATGTCACGCACACGCAGAAAATCAGTCATAGCAGCCAGCCCTTCCACAAGCGGCAATAAAGAACCACACCTCTATTATAGCCCGGAAGGATGAGGGAAGCGTGGTTCTGCCACCCCGGTTCAAGAGGTCAGACGGTAGAGTGTGCCACTGCCAAGGTCCGTCGCGTATAACTCGCCGGACTCGTCCTCGCCAAAAGAACTCAGGTTCCCGACAGACGCCAGTTCAGCAGATTCCCAGCGCTCGCCTGGCCCCGGACGCGCACCCCAGACGGTGCCATAGCAGAAGTCGCCGTAGAAATACACCCCGGCGAGGTCGGGGCGGGCAGCCCCCCGGTAGACGTATCCACCCGTGATTGAGCACCCCTCGTCATGGCTGTATTCCAGCACCGGGAGGGTGAGGCCATCCGTCACGCAGGTCTCCGTGTCGAAACAGGACATCGCCTCCATGATCGGCCAGCCGTAATTCTCCCCGCCGGGGCTTGCGGCTGGCTGGACGTTGACTTCCTCCAGCCGGTTCTGACCGACATCCGCGATGTACAGATCGCCGGTGAGGCGATCAAAAGAAAAACGCCAGGGGTTGCGCAGGCCGATCGCCCAGAGTTCCGGACGAGCAGAGGGCATCTGCACGAAGGGGTTATCCGCCGGGACGGCATACGGATCGCCAGCGTTCACGTCGATGCGCAGGATCGCTCCAAGCAGGGTTTCGATGTTCTGGCCGTTGCCGAACAGGTCACCTGCCGCGCCGCCATCACCGAGGCCGATATACAAGTAGCCGTCCGGACCGAAGGCGAGCTGCCCACCATTATGGTTAGGAGCAGGCTGACGGACGGAGATCAACACCTGTTCAGCGGCAGGGTCTGCCATGTCAGGATTCGTGGCTGAAACACTGAAGCGGGAGATATGAGTCCGATCACCTGTGGTGTAATTGACGTAGAAGAGACCGTTCTCCTCATAATCCGGATGGAAGGCGAGGCCGAGCAGGCCTGTCTCCGTGCTATCATCGCTTACCCGGTCACGGATATCAAGGAAAGGCTCCGGCTGGAGCACCCCGT
>JADZAD010000074.1 GCA_020852775.1 Anaerolineae bacterium | reverse complement strand
TGGTAATCCCAGCCTTCTTCACGCGCCCGCTGTGCGAAGCCGATGAACGGTGCCCGCTCGGCACACCAGACATAGCTGCGTGGGAGCTTCTCCGCGGCATGGGCCGGCATCAGCACCGGCTGCGTATGCGTCCCCTCCGGCTCATCTGAGAGCAGCGAATCGATCAGTGCGATCTCCTGCGGATCCTTGATACCCATCCCTGCCGCGCCGAACGGGGCAATGACGCGCCCGTGTTCGGTCTCGCGGGTACGCGCCAGCCAGTTTTCCACCGACTCCGCGGGCATCTGGTCGTAAAGTGTCTTTCCATGCTCCGGGATGAACGCGTCAAGATAGACCAGCCGCCGGATCCGCCCGGCAAGGTGCTCCGCCACTTCACTGATTACTGCCCCGCCATAGCTGTGGCCAACGAGGATGAAATCAGTGAGGCGCTCGTAGCGGACATGCTGAAGCACGTCCTGTACGTGCATACGCAGCCCGACTTCCGGGGCCAGCAGGTGGCTCCGCTCTCCCAGGCCGGTATAGGTAGGCGTGGTGCAGGAGTGCCCCATCTCCCGCAGCAGCGGCGTGACCTTCCACCACGCCCAGCCTCCTTGAAATGATCCATGTGCCAGCACAAAGATAGCCATTGCCTCTCTCCATTTCTCCGGGAATCGCCCTGAATGCCTTTAGTATCTTAACTGTAACACGGCGTGCCGGGCCAGCATAAGGCGCCAGGTTGTGATATAGTCAACGTACCACACGGGGCGCAGGTTTCTGCAAAGTCAGGCGTGCATGGCACAGGACTTATCAGGCGAAAAGCTCGGCCCGTACCGGCTGGTGGAGATCATCGGGCGGGGCGGCATGGGGGTTGTCTACCGCGCCCGGCAGGAGACGATCGGGCGTGATGTGGCGATCAAGCTGATGGATGATCGATTCGTGCGAAACGCTGCGCTCGTTGAGCGGTTTGGGCGTGAGGCGCAGGCGACCGGCACGCTCCAGCACCCCGGCATCCTCCCGCTGGTTGACGTGGGCTTTGAGGGCTGCCAATCCTTCATTGTTACAGCGTACCTGTCCGGCGGATCGCTTTCGGCGCGGATCGCCGCCTCCCCCGGCGGGATGCCGCTCATGGAGGTGGTACGGATTACCAGCGAGACCGCCGCCGCGCTCACCTACGCGCATTCGCATGGCGTCGTGCACCGTGACATCAAGCCCGGCAACATCCTGCTCGACAATGCGGGGCACACCTGCCTCAGTGACTTCGGCATTGCACTGATTAACGGTGTCGAAGAAGCGGGAGATGCCCATGTGATTGGCACCTACGCCTATCTCGCTCCGGAGGTCGCCGGAGGCCAGCCCGCCACCCCTGCCAGCGACATCTACTCGCTGGGTGTAGTCATATTCGAGATGCTCACCGGGCAGCGCCCGTTCACTGTCACTGATCTGGCCTCACTACGCGAAGCCCACGCCGAAGGGAGCATGCTGCCGGACGTGTGCGCCTTTCGTCCGGCCCTGCCCGCGGGCGTGGCGGTAGTGCTCCGCCAGGCGCTCTCGCGCGATCCGGAGGCCCGCCCGGCGACTGCAACCGCGCTGGCGCTTGCGCTGGCCCATGCGGCAGGCACGCCAGATGAGGCCGCACACCCCGACACGCACCAGCCCGCCAGCCCCCCGCTTGCTGAGCCACTCACCCCGGCCCCGGTCGATACGCCGCCGCCTGAGGTGGATTTCACGGACTGGCCTCCCTCTGAAAGCGACGCGCCCACCCAGCCGGATGCGGCGGTCTTTCTGAAGGACGCGCCGCCCGGCCTGCCGGCACCCTCCGCAGACGTGCCCGATCAGCGCAGCACTGTCTGGCCTGCGGCGGAAGGTGGCAGCCGGGATATCTCGACCGCCGTCTCGGGTACTGCTCCCCCCGCGAAGCCTGCTCCACTGGGGATACAGCGCCAGCCCATCTCCCCGGCCCCCGCCTCCGCGAGTGGACGCGGCCCGCTGTCTCCAATCGAGCGCACCGTACTGAACACCTTCACGCTGATGCTGATCACGGCGATCATCCTGCTGTTCCTGCTTGTCGTGCTGAACCTGCGCCTTGCCGGGTAGCGAGAACGACCCGGATTCTGCCCCTGTGTGTCGGGCTTTGCCCGGAAAGAAGGATCTTCGATGGGTATTATCGGTGTTCTGCAGATCATCGCCGCGCTGGCGACAATTCTCACCGGCCTGTACGCGCTCGCACGACCACGCGCGGTCGTGGATTTCATCGGGCTGGAACCAAAAGGCGGGCGCGGCATCACCGAGATCCGCTCGATCTTCGGCGCGGCCTTTATCGCGCTGGGTGCCGCCCCGCTGGTACTGGGGGAGGCCACCTACACCATGCTTGGCGTGATGTACCTGGCGATCGCGCTGGTGCGTCTGCCGTCGATCTTCCTGGACCGGTCGAGCGTCCAGTCTAACTGGATCAGTGTCGCTTCCGAGGTCGTCCTCGGCGTGATCCTGCTGCTGTAGCTGCCGCTGTAGCCGCCGCCTGCGGCCTGTGTGAGGCCCGGCAACCTGTCCGGTGCATCCACCTTTCAACCTTACGGAGCATCCCGCCTATGTCGGAAATGGCAGTCGAGCAGATGGTAAGCCGCGTGATCAGGCAGGTAGTCAAGATCAGCAGCCCGGAGGGCAGCCACGGGAGTGGTATGGTTGTCCATGGGGAACTGATCCTCACGGCGTTGCATGTCGTGGACGGCGCTCCGGGGCTGTTCGTGCGCTTCTACAGCGGCGAAGCGATCGAGGCGGACTGCATCGCCGCCGACCCGACCACCGACCTTGCGCTGCTGCGCCTGCGCCAGTCCCCACGCACCATTCCGCCGGATCAGCTTGACGCCATCCTGCTCGAAGAAGAGAAGCTGGAACCGGGCGAAATCATGATCGCCATCGGCCACCCGCTGGGCCTGGACTGGTCGGTGACGGGCGGGCACTTCAACGCGATACG
>JADZAD010000073.1 GCA_020852775.1 Anaerolineae bacterium | reverse complement strand
TCCGCGCCTGCCACGCCCGGATCAAGCAGCGCGAAGGTGTGGCGTGGGCTGAGCGAAGAGGCCGCCGCTCTCGCCGCGATCGTCTCGCCGCCTGCCAGCGTCACCCCGCTGACCTGCCCATCCCGTATTTCAATACGTGCCGGGGCTGCCCCCAGCCGTATTTCCGCGCCGTTCTGCCGGGCCGCATCCACCAGCGTGTTCACCAGCGAACCCAGCCCGCCGCGTACCCGGCGTATCCGGCGGAACACGCCTGCGTCCTCACCGATGCCGTGGTGCGCCAGCAGCCAGGCCGTCCCGGCGCTGCGCGGCCCCTGCTGCAGGCCCAGCACACCACCCGCACCGATCGTCCCTTTCAGCACGTCCGTCTCGAACCACTCATTGAGCAGGTCAAACACCGGCATCGGGACCAGGCGCAGCAATGCAGCCAGTTCGTGCTGGCCCAGCCGCCGGAGGTCTACGCCAAGCTGCATCAGCGGAAGCAGCCCGGCAGGCCCTGATCCGCTCAGGCCCGGCGGCGCCGCTGACGCCATCTGCCGGAGCACCCGCGAGAGGGCGACCACGCGCTTGCTGAAGGCGATCCAGCGCCCGACGTCAGCCTCCGAGAAGCACCGGATCGAGGCCATCGTGCGCTCGACATCCGTCCACAGCTCCAGCAGCCGGCCATCGGCAGCCGGCGCGATGGCGGTGCGCTCCCCGGAGAGCGGCTCGATCGACAGGCCAAGGGCCTCCACCAGTGCCGGGTTGAGCCAGCCCGTGCCACGGGGATACACGTCAAATCGGAAGCCCGGAAAGGTCTCCTCGGTGGTGAAGGCTCCACCGGCACGCTCGTGCCCATCAAGGAGCAGCACACGCCTTCCGGCTTTCGCCAGCAGGGCAGCGGTCACCAGCCCATCCGGCTCACTGCCAAGCACGATCCAGTCATACGGTTCAGGCATACGGCCTCCGTTGGTGCAGGTGTGAGGGGTCTAGCCGGCGCGCAGAATCTCCTGCGCGGCCAGCATCGCTGAGGTACCGGAGACGCAGCCACCGGGGTGCGTGCCGGAGCCGCACTGCCAGAAGCCCGGCACCGGTGTGCGATAATTGCACCAGCGGGCCAAAGGCCGCAGCGAGAACAACTGGTGCAGCGACAGCTCGCCGTGGAAAATGTTGCCGCCCGTGATGCCGATCGTCTTCTCGATATCCACTGGGGTGACGACCTGGCGATGCAGGATGCGCTGCTTGAGGTCGGGCATGTACTCCGCGAGAGTATTCACCACCGTATCGCCGAGGGCTTCGCGGCGTTCGTCTGTCCAGCCACCGTTCAGGTGGTAGGGCGCGTACTGCACGAAAAGCGACATCACATGCTTGCCGGGCGGAGCCATCGACGGATCGACCTTCGTCAGGATCAGCCCGTCCATGTACGGCTGGCGCGAGAACTCACCGTACTTACCATCGTCATACGCCCGCTCAAGGTAATCAAGCGACGGGTTGATGGCAAACATGCCGCACATATGCACCCCGTCACCGGGGAGCGCGCTGAACTCCGGCAGGCCGTCGAGGGCAAGATTGACCTTGGCGGACGACCCGGCGCTGTTCCAGCGGCGCAGATCGCCGAGCAGCTCGGCGGGCAGGTCCGACGGATCGAACAGGTGAAGGAAGGTACGCTTCGGGTCAAGCCCGGAAATCACTGTGCCGGCGTGGTATTCGTCACCGTTGCGCAGCGCCACACCGGTCGCCCGGCCATCCTTCAGGATCACCCGCTCGACGTCCGCCCCGGTGACGATCTCCGCACCGAATCCCCGCGCCGCAGACGCGATCGCCTCGCTGACCGCACCGTTGCCGCCCCGCGCAAAACCCCATTCGCGGTATTCGCCGTCGATCTCACCCACGTAGTGATACAGCAGCACGTAGGCCGACCCCGGCGTGCGCGGGCTGGTCATCGTGCCGATGATGCCGCTGGGGGCAAGCGCGGCCTTGAGCACGTCCGTCTCGAACCACTCGTCGAGGAAGTCGGCGGCGCTCATCGTCATCAGCTTGATGAACGTCTCCAGCACGGGCCTCGACATGCCGCGCAGCAGCCCGGCCAGCTTCATCACACCAAGCATATCCTGTGGCGCGAGGGTGCTCAGGTCGGGTGGAACCATCGTCAGGATCGGCTGGACGGCCTGCGCGACCTGTGACATGCGTTCATTGAAGGGAATATACGCTTCAGCATCCCTGCGTGAGAAACGGCTGATCTCGCTGACGCGGTCCGTGTCCGTGGGGCCGCGCAGCAGGTAGTCGTTGCCCGGCAGCGGGCAGAAGGTGGTGCTCAGGGTAGTGATGTCGAGGCCATACCGCCTGAGGTCAAGGTCGGCGATGATCTCCGGGCGCAGCAGGCTCACGGCATAGGAAAACACGGTGAAGTGGAAGCCCGGGAAGATCTCTTCGGTGACCGCCGCCCCGCCAACGAGGTGGCGCTTCTCCAGTACGGCGACGCGCTTCCCGGCCCGCGACAGGTATGCCGCCGCGACCAGCCCGTTGTGCCCGCCCCCGATTACGATTGCGTCATAGCGATGTGATGATGCCATAAAGCCTCTCCGCTCTTCAATCAGTGATACACGAAAAGCTGGCAGGATGCTT
>JADZAD010000072.1 GCA_020852775.1 Anaerolineae bacterium | reverse complement strand
GGGCTCTCGCTGCGGAATTCACCAGGAGCAGGCGCCTCTGTTACTCCTGATATTGTCTAATATCGTACCTTAGTTACCGGACGCCCTGCACATCGTTCAGTACGGAAAGGCTCTCCATGCAGATCAATATCGGGCAGGCGCAGATCAGGACTACGCTGGGCGGCGTAAAGGCCAACCTCGACAAGCACATGGCGCTGATTGATGAAGCGCGGAAGCAGAGCGTTGACCTGCTGTGCTTTCCGGAACTCTCGCTGACCGGCTACATGCTTCAGGACATCGCCTACGAGGTCGCCACCCCGCCCACACCCGACAACCCGATCTTCAGGCCGCTTTTCGAGGCCAGCCACGACCTTGACCTCGTCGTCGGCTTCGTAGACTACGACGTGCGCCACCGCTTCTACATCGCCTCTGCATATCTCAGCCGCGGGGAGGTGAAGCACGTGCATCATAAGTGCTACCTGCCTACCTACGGCATGTTTGACGAGTCGCGCTACTTCGCCCTCGGGGATGAGATTCGCGCCTTCGATACGCGCTTCGGGCGGGTGGGAATGCTGATCTGCGAGGACTTCTGGCACGCCAGCCCGCCGTACCTGTTGTGGCTGGACGGCGCCGACCTGCTGATCCTCTCCTCGGCCAGCCCCGGGCGTGGCCTCGATACCGGGGACGTGTTGAGCAGCGCCCGCTGGGTCGAGCATGTCACGCAGGCCTACGCCGGGCTGTTCACCAGCTTCGTGGTGCATACCAACCGGGTCGGCTTTGAAGACGGGCGCAACTTCTGGGGCGGCTCAATGGTTTATAACCCGGACGGTGAACTGGTCGTAAAGGCCCCGTATTTTGACGAGGCGCTGCTGACCTCGACAATTGACCTCAACCAGCTTCACCGCTCACGCGCCATCCTGCCCCTGCTGCGCGATGAGCGCACCTCCCTCACCGGACGGACGCTGCAGCGCATCCTGAACGAGCGCATCGCCGCGCGTCCGTCCTCGGAGCAGTAGAGAGTGCGCGGGACAATCATCCGGATCGTTTCCGTCGCTGTTGCGCTGCTTCTCATCGCGGCGGGGCTGCGGCTGGGCTGGAGCGCCTATCGCCGGGCCGCCACACCGTTCGCGCTGCTGCGCGGCGCCTACGAGATCCGTGAGGGTGGCATCATCCTGGAGACGCTCACCGCGCGCCGCGAGGGCGGCCCGCTCCCCTTCCCGGTGACCGCCTACGTCATCCGCTATACCTTTCCGAATCCCCCCGGTGGCCAGATGCGTAACGGTGAGCAGACCGTCACCCGCAGATTCTTTAACCGGGCCGGGACGACCGGGACGCCGATCGTCGTCTACGTGCAGGTAGCGGATACACGCATCAACGCGGTAGACCCGCGGATTGTGTTCCCCGCCGAGTCGGGCTGGCTGCTGGGAGGCGCATTCGGGTCGTTCACGCTGGCGCTGGTGGTGCTGAACGGCGGATGGGCACTGGCAGCCAGCCTGATGAGGCGCAAGCCAAGCTGACATACGAGAGACTGCCATGCACATCGCCATCAACGCCTGGTTCTGGGATCGACCCGACACGGGCAGCGGCCAGTATACGCGCCTGCTGACGGCAGCCCTGCGCCGCATCTCCTCTGACCTGCACATCACACTGATCGCGCCCGCGGGGGTGGTCAGCAACGCCCCGGACGGTGTGACCGTGCAGGACGTCCGGATGAACAACCGCGGGCACCTGGGGAAAGTTGGCTTCGAGCAGCAGGCCTTTCCGGATGTCGCCGCTGATCTCGGCGCGGATATCGCCCATGTGCCGTACTGGGGCGGGCCGCTGCAGAGCCGCATCCCGGTAGTGGTGACGATCCACGACATCATCCCGCTGATCCTGCCGGAGTACCATGGCGGGGTGCTGGCTCGCCTGTATACCGGGCTGGTCTCCGCGACCGCTCGTGGAGCCGCCGCCGTGATCACGGACTCGGCGCATTCGCGGGCTGACATTCTGGAGCACCTCGGCCTGCCCGCGGCGTCTGTCCATTCGATCCCGCTGGCCGCCGGGGTGGAGTTCACCCCGGCACCGGATGTCGTCCTGGAGCGCGAAGTCCGCGATGCCTACGCCCTCCCGGATGAGTTTGTGCTTTACCTGGGTGGGTACGACATCCGCAAGAACGTCCGTACCCTGCTCAAGGCCTACACTTATGTACAATCCGGCGCGGATGACCAGTTCCCGCTGGTGCTGGCCGGGAGGCTCCCGGCGAAGCGCTCGGCCCGCTTTGATGACGTACAGCACTGGATCGACGTGATGGAATTGAAGAACGTCGTCAGGCCAATCGGCTGGATCGAGGAAGCCCACAAGCCGGCGCTCTACCGGATGGCATCATGCTTCGCCTTTCCGTCCCGCTATGAGGGGTTCGGGCTGCCGGTGCTGGAGGCGATGGCCTGCGGCACACCCGTGGTCGCAGCCCAGGCCAGTTCGCTGCCGGAGATCGTTGGCGATGCCGGTTTCCTCGTCAATCCGGATGATGCCCGCCGGATGGGCGGCTCGATTCTCGCAACGCTGATCCAGGAGAACGTCGCGCAGGAGAACCGGCAGAAGGGGCTGGAGCAGGCAAAGACATTCAGTTGGGAGCTCACCGCCACGGAGACGCTCGCCGTATACCGCTCGGTGTTGGAACAGGCCGCTCAGTAGAAGACGATTTCAGTCAGCCACTCCGCATCGATCCGGCGGTGCGGCTGTGTCTCAGCCCCTTGCCAGCCGCGCCGCCGGATCGTCGCCGAGCAGGCCAAGCAGGCGCTCAACCGGAGGCACGTTGCGTCCCCCCCCGCGCACGGAGGCCGTTGCCGCACCCATTGCGTTCGCCAGTGCCGCGCAATCGCGCAGTGTACCGCCACGCAGGTGCCCGGCGATGAACGCCGCGGCGAAGGCATCGCCTGCGCCAACGGTATCGACCAGATGAATCCGGTAGCCTGGGATATGCTGGACGCCGTCCGCTGATGAGACGTAGCATCCTTCCGGCCCTACCTTGACCACCACCACTGCTGGCCCGAAGCGGTGCAGTGCAGCCGCCATCTCCGCCGGGTCGGTGTAGTCGAGCAGGTGCTGGGCTTCATCCAGCGTGAGGAAGAGAAAATCCGAGGTTGCGAAGATCGATTTGACGAGGTCATGGTCGAGGATGGTGATGCGCGGCCCCAGGTCGAAGAACACCGGGACGCCGGCCACGCGCGCGCCGCGCATCAGTTCCAGCAGGCCATCAACCTGCACCAGTTCGGTGAAGCTCCAGCCATTGGTGAAGACACTGCGGGCTTCGCTGATAATGGTGGGCCAGTGGGCGGGCGTCGTGGTCTGCGGCCCCTCGATGCGGAAGAGCGAGAGAAAGACGTGCTTCCCCGCCTGGTCGCTGATCACGAGGCTGGCCGGGGTAAGGCGCTCCGGGTAGGTGAAGATGTTGCTGACATCGACTCCTTCCATGCCCAGCATCCGCACGATCTCCTGCCCGTAGGTGTCCTTTCCGATTGCCGCCAGCACCGTCGTCGAGAGGCCGACCCGGCGTGCAGCCACGATCGTATTGCAGCTCCCGCCGAGCTCCAGGAACAGGCCGTCCGCCTGCTGGAACACATCCGCTTCGATCGGCAGTTTCTCAACCGGCAGCAGCATATCCGCGACCAGATCGCCAATCACGACGAGGTCATAGCCCATGAGTCACCTCCAGAAAACATGGGGCCTGCCCCCACGGGCAAGCCCCTCAGGGGTTCAGATGATCAGGCGTTGTAACGCTTCCAGGCGATGTCGGCCAGCGCGTTCGACATCCCGGGGATGTCCTCCGTGTTGGCCTCGCTCAACACCTTGACGTACTTTTTGTCGATAGCCTTGATGCCCATGAGGGCGCCGCCCAGCGGGCAGGCCATCGCGGCAGTGCTGTCGGTGTCGTTACCGATGTTTGTGCCACCAACAGCGCATTCGACCGGGTCACCCTTGGCGGCGACGAAGATGCCGATCGCTGCCGGGCCGGATTCGACCAGGTAGACCGAGCTGCCAACGGTCGCCTCGATGCGGCGCAGCGCGTCTTCGAATGATGTCGCCCGCAGCGCCTCCTCCACGGCGATCTCGATGCGGCGGTAGATGCTCGGCCCGGCCACACGACGGCCTTCCTTCGCGCCGAGTTCCTCACCCAGCTTCGCGCCTTCGAGGCAGGCCTGTACCACCGAGAACACGTCCGCACCCGGCACCAGCGCCATTGCGACGCCTGCCGCGATCGCTGCCGCGCCAGAGGCCGCGATCTGCGTGTCGTGAGTCGGATAGCACGAAATCCACGCCGTGCGGACCGCGCCTTCGATGTCGCCAGGATTGATCAGCCCCGCCGGGGCGACGCGCATCCCTGCGCCATTGGTCACACCCATTGAGGTCAGTTTACGGTTGGATTGGCCGATCGCACCGATCCGCTCGATACTCTCGCCGCGCTGCAGTGCCTCGAAGATCGGGCGGGTGGTTGGGCCCATCGCGTACTTGAACGGTGAGTTAACCGACCAGTCGAGCATCCGTTCCAGCCACGCCTCACGGGTGAGGTCGCCACTGGTCTTGATGATCGCCTCCGCCAGCGCGAACATCTGGCTGCAATCGTCAGTCACGTAACCGGCTTTGTCACGGTAGGAGAAGGTATCGATCGGGGGAGGGATCAGCTCGCGCAGCATCCCACCGTGCGCGGCGAGGATTTCGTCGATCTGCCACTGTTCGGTAGCAGCCCCCATCGCATCACCCAGGGCGCAGGCCATCATCGCACCCAGCACGCGATCGCCCAGGTGCTCCCGGGTCAGTTTCTCGGGCATCGTAGACTCCTTCATGTGCAACACAAACCAAGGGACTTCTTCGCTCAGTGTAGCAAATCGCGGCGGCTTTGCATATGGCGTTTCCAACCGGACATATGTGACATCCGTCACAAAAGCAGGTGACAGGCCCCACTACAAGGTGACCATCAGCCCCTCTTACAATCTGCATACATGAGATATTCGCATAAGCTCATAGTTGTTTGCCCCGGAGAGTGCACATGGATGCTGAACTCAAGGAAGATGTAGCGCAGCTCTACGCGCAGATGTGCTCTGCCCTTTCCGACTGCACACGTATCCTGATCATCTACGCGCTCTCAGAGCGCTCGCGTAATGTGACCGAACTTGCCGAGGCGCTTGATGTCCCGCAGCCTACCGTCTCCCGCCATCTCAAGGTACTGCGTGACCGGGGCATTGCAGTGGCCCAGCGTGACGGCCAGTCCGTCATTTACTCCATCCCTGATAAACGGATCATTGAAGCGATAGACCTGCTCCGCAATGTGCTGGCGGATATTCTGCACAGCCAGGCTGCTCTGGTAGGCGCCACGAATCAGACAGCGCCCGAGCCATAAGCAGGCGCAGAGCCAGAAGAGGGAGATAGTATGAAGACAAAGAAGACGCTGCTTATCCTCGGCGCAGGCACCGGCGGCACGATGATCGCCAACAAGATGGTTGAGCGCCTTGACCTTGAGGAGTGGAGGATCATCATCGTTGACCGTGATGAGACCCACTACTACCAGCCTGGATTCCTGTTTATCCCGTTCGATATCTACCGCCCGGGCGATGTGATCAAGCCCAAACGCAATTTCCTGCC
>JADZAD010000071.1 GCA_020852775.1 Anaerolineae bacterium | reverse complement strand
AGGGCAAGCCCACGCGGGTGAACGACTTCATGCGTGAAGGCAACCTGCTGGTGCTGATCAGCCTGCTCGAAACCAACCCCACCCTGCTGCCCGGCTTTGTGCCCAACCTGCTCGAGCTCTGGGGGCTGGTCGCGCCGGTGTATACCCGCGCGGCGATCCTCAAGGAGCCGCGGGTGATCGCCGAACTGCTGTGGGGCTACGCCGGGCTGGATGACCGCCCGGAGCCTTACGTGCGCGCGATGTGGCGCCTGCACCGCATCCTACTTGATTTCAGCGGTAACCCGATCACCGGGCTGATCTTCAACAGTTTCACCGAGTTCTACCATCGCCTCGCCGAGCAGTCATTTGGCGACCCGGAGATGCGCGCGGACGCGCGGGCACTCTGGGGGGCGATGCTCACCGCCACTCAGGATGGCGACGCCGCTGCTGCCGCCGCGCTGATGGCGGATTACATCCACCGGCTGCGCCAGTACTGGGGCACCGAAGAAGTCAGGGCGTGGCTCGAATCCGCCGGTGCACCGGCCGAGGACGAGCCGGAGGACGGGGAGAAGCCCCGCCGCCGTGCCCGCAACCCACAGAAAGACACAGAAAAGGACTGACCACCATGCGTATTCGCCTGGTTGAACCACGCGCATTCAGTAACACGGTGTATGACCACTCGCGCATACCCCGGCTCGGCCTGCCGCAAATCGGCGCGCTGCTGCGCCGAGCCGGACACGACGTGCGAATCACCGTCGAGACCCTCGCCCCGATTGATTGGGATGACCTCCTGGCGGCGGACCTGGTTGGGTTCTCGACAACCACCTCCACCACGCCACCCGCCTACGCCATGGCCGACCGGCTCCGCGCCGCGGGCAGGCCGGTGGTCTTCGGCGGGGCACACGTTACCTTCCTCCCTGACGAGGCCATGGCCCACGCCGACTTCGTCGTCCGGGGTGAAGGCCACACGACGATGATCGAACTGGTTCAGGCGCTCGAAGGTGACGGGAATGTTGAGGCGATCGCCGGGCTGTCATACTGGCGGGACGGGCAGATTGTCCACAACGCGCCGCGCCCGAACTGCGACCCGGAGACCTTCGCCAACCTGCCGGTGCCGGCGCTTGAGCTGATCAATGGGTATGAGAACATGGGCAGCTACCCGGTGATGACGCAGTGGGGCTGCCCGTATGACTGCAACTTCTGCTCGGTAATCAAGATGTTCGGGCGCCGGGTGCGCGCCCGCCGCGTAGAGGACGTGCTCGATCAACTGGCGACGATCCCGGCCGGGCGTGAGCTGTTCTTCTATGACGATAACTTCGTGGTGAGCAAGAAGCGCACCAAAGCCCTGCTCCGCGGCATGCGCGAGCGCGGGATGGTCTTTGCGTGGTCGGCGCAGATGCGCGCCGAGGCGATCTTCGCGGAGCGTGGCAAGGGGGAGTGGGACACCGAACTGCTCGAACTGATGCGTGACACCGGCTGCGATTATGTCTACATCGGCTTCGAATCCGCGAACCCGGAGGCGCTGGCGGAGTACCACAAGCAGCAGAGCGTCGAACAGATCGCGGCCAGTATCGCCGCCTTCCACGCCTACGGGATCAAGGTGCACGGCATGTTCGTCGTTGGCTGCGACGCGGACACACCGGAGGCGATCCACGCGACGGTGGACTTCGCTATCCGCCACGAGATCGACACCGTGCAGTTCCTGACGATCACCCCCCTGCCGGGGACGGAGTTCTATTACCAGATGGAGGCGGAGGGGCGCATCCTCTCACGGGATTGGTCGCTGTATGATGGGCACCACGCGCTGATCGCGCCGAAGCACATGTCAGCCTATGACCTGCAGCGCGCCTCGCTGGAAGGGATGCTGCGCTTCTATGCGCCGCGCCGGGCGTTCGGGCCGCTGATCCGCAACATGCTGCACGAGGCGCCGTTCCTGTGGCAGCTTTACTGGCGTGAGCACCGCATCCGCGTGGTGCTGCCCGAAATCCTGAAGATGGCCGCCGACGCGCACCGCGCCGTCAACATCCCCGGCATGCTCCAGTCGATCCTCCCGCTCTCGGACTGGCAGCGGCTGCGGAAGATGTTCGCCGTGCCGCTCTTCCGGCGCTATGCCCTGATCCACACCCGGCAGGGCCTGCACCAGCCGGAGAACCGGCGCTACTTTGAATGGCTGCGTGCTCTGGCGCAGCAGGCGGGCCTGACCGCACCCCGGCGCGCGAACAGCCAGAGCTGATCAGGCGGTACAGCCAGAGAGGGGCAGACAGCAGTTCACGGCCTGCCCCTTTTCTTTACCACACCCCCGAATCGCAGTACAATGGCGGCTAACCCTCACAATAACGCTGCACCGCAGGGCGCCCGGTGGCTGGACCAGAATCGGGGCGCGCTGTGCTGTGCCTCACGAAAAGGATAGAGAGCACATGGCATCCCGTAAGGATATCCTCGAGCGCTACAAGAAGTACCTGTTCCCGGCCCTTACGCCGTACTTCGGCGATGACGCCGTGATCGTTGACCATGCTAAAGACCAGTACCTGTGGGATATCGAGGGTAACCAGTACCTTGACTTCTTCGGCGGCGTGCTGACGGTGTCTATCGGCCACGCGAACGACGAAGTGACCGAGCGCACCATTGAGCAGCTCAAGCGTGCCCAGCATACCTCGACGCTGTTCATCAACCCGATCATGGTGGACGTGGCCGAGAAAGTCGCCGAACTGACACCGGGCCGCCTGCAGAAGTGCTTCTTCACCTCCAGTGGCTCCGAGGCAAACGAGACGGCTGTCGTCGCGGCGCGCATGTACACTGGCCAGAAGGACATCATCACCATGCGCCACGCGTATTCCGGGCGCACCCAGGCGGCGATGAGCCTGACGGCGCACGGCACCTGGCGCATGGGCGGCGTCTTCGACCCGTACATCCGCCACATCCGTAACCCGTACATGTACCGCGCCCCGTTCGAGATGACCGAAGACGAGATGGTCGAGATCGTCGTCAAGGACCTCGAAGAGACGATCGCCACCCTGACCAACGGCAAGATCGCGGCCTTCATGGCCGAGCCGATCCAGGGGGTGGGCGGCTTCATCACCCCGCCGAAGAACTTCTTCAAGCGCATCGCCGAAGTGGTGCGCGCCGCGGGCGGCCTGATGATCATCGACGAAGTGCAGACGGGCTGGGGCCGCACCGGTGGCAAGTGGTTCGGCATCGAGCACTGGGGCATCGAGCCGGACATCATGACCTTCGCCAAAGGCATGGGCAATGGCATCCCGATCGGCGCAACGATCGCCACGCCGGAAGTCGCCGATGCCTACCTCGGCGCGACCTTCGCCACCTTCGGCGGCAACCCCGTGACGATGGCGGCGGTGATGGCGGTGATCGAGTACATCGAGAAGCACAACCTGCCCGCTAACTGCGAAGTGCAGGGCGCGACGATGCGCCGCTACCTGGAGGAGTTCAAGTCGGAGTTCGACTTCGTGGGCGACGTGCGCGGCATGGGCCTGATGCAGGGCATCGAGATCGTCAAGCCCGGCCCGGAGAAGACCCCCGACCCGGTGAAGACCACCGCGCTGATCGCCGCCGCGCGCAAGCACGGCCTGCTGATCGGCAAGGGTGGTCTGTACGGCAACGTGATCCGCATCGCGCCGCACCTGAACGTGAGCACCGCGGACATGGAAGCAGGCTGCAAGGCTATCGCGCAGTCGCTGGCCGACGTCGCGCAGTAAGGTAAGCTACCAGTCTCCAGTCTCCAGACTCCAGTCTATGGCAGGGGTGGGCGGGCTGCGGCTTCGCTCACCCCTGTTGATTCCACAGGGTTGACAGTCCACGCTACCTGCATTACAGTAGTCATACACCTCATAACACCGTCTTTACAGCCACAAGGACAGAGCCGCATGCCGGAGCACCGCATCAAGCCTGCGCACCGGGCCATCAGTGCGTATTACGCCACCCTGCAGGCGATGGCCGGGCAGGGCGCGACGCATGAAGGCGCGGTCAGCACTGCCTTCCTCACCCTGCTCACCGAGGCCTGCCGCCTGCCGAAGTGGACGGTTGTGCACCAGCAGACCATCCGCGCTGCCGGTGGCAGGAAAATCCGCCCTGATGCCGTGATCTACGATGCCAACCACCTGCCGCGTGGCTACTGGGAGGCGAAGGACACCCGCGACGACCTCGACGCTGAGATCCGCAGGACGCTGGCGGCGGGCTACCCGGCCACGAACACGATCTTCGAGGATACGCGGGTGGCGGT
>JADZAD010000070.1 GCA_020852775.1 Anaerolineae bacterium | reverse complement strand
GAAG
Source organism: Anaerolineae bacterium (assembly GCA_020852775.1). Lineage (GTDB taxonomy): Bacteria > Chloroflexota > Anaerolineae > Aggregatilineales > UBA3940 > JADZAD01. The sequence goes on along the minus strand of JADZAD010000070.1, from coordinate 14,254 downwards.
GGATTCGAACCCTTGACATTCGCTTTACAAGAGCGACGCTCTGCCAACTGAGCTACGCCGGCGCTCTCGTTACCGGCTGGTATTATACCATGCCGATCTGCCTGTCTCAACCCGAATCCGTTCGTGCTGGGTAAGCCATACCAGCGCGCGAATAATACCCTATAGGTGGCAGGTAGTCAACATAAACCTTCCGGGGGCGTTGATACGGAGCGCCTGGTTACTCGACGAGATCAACAACCTGTCCCTCACGCACGTAGATACGCGGGATACGGCAGGAAAGCCCGGTGAATACTTCGTGGTTGATCGTCCCGGCCTGTCCGGCGATGTCGTCCGCGCTGATACTGCTCCTGCCGTCGCTCCCGATCACCACGACAGGGTCTCCCTCTTGTGCTTCCGGTACAGCACTCAGATCAACCATGAACTGATCCATGCACACCCGCCCGATCTCAGGCGCTGGCTTACCGGCCACTAATACACGGCCCTTGCCGGACAGGCTGCGGCGGAAACCGTCTCCATAGCCTACCATCACCAGGCCGACCCGCACCGGCTGGCTGGCGATGAACGTGCGCCCGTAGCTCACGCTGGTGCCCGCGGGCATTTCACGGATGCGCCCCAGATGGCTGATCAGCGAGAGTGCCGGGTGAAGCGTGACCGGGTGTGAAACAGTCGGCGCGGGGTACAGCCCGTAAAGGGTGATGCCGGGGCGGACAGCCTCGAAGTGTGTCTCCGGAAGGTCCATGCTGGCTGCGCTGTTAGCGGCATGCCGCACCTGGATGGGAAAGCCTGCCGCCCTGACCGCCCGCACTGTGTCATTGAAGATGTCAAGCTGGTGATGGGTAAAGGATTTATCAGCCTCATCTGCCGACGCGAAGTGCGTGAACAGGCCTTCGATGTTGAGGCCGGGCAGATCGCGGATCGCTTCCAGGAACGGCAGAACCTCACCCGGCAGCAGGCCGAATCGGCTCAGGCCGGTATCGACCTTGATATGGACAGTCGCCTTCGTTCCCAGCGCCCCGGCCACCCGTGAGAGCACCTGAGCGCCCTCGATGGTGACGATCGTAGAGGCGATGTCGTAAGCGACATGGCCTTCAAGCTCCGCCGGGACGCTGTAGCACATGTTCAGGATCGGCGCACTGATCCCGGCCCGGCGCAGTTGGACACCTTCCTGAATACGGCTGATTGCCAGCCGTGATGCCCCACTCTGCAGGATAGTCGGGCTGACCTGGACCGCTCCATGCCCGTAGGCGTTGTCCTTGACAACGGCAAAGATGCTGACATCCGGCCCAACGTGCTGCCTGACGGCCTGGACATTGTGCGCGATCGCATCCAGGTCGATGATGATACTGGTGGTGAAGCGTGCAATCTCGCGTTGGATGGCCTCTGAAGTAAACATGGCGAGAGTGTATGGTGGACAGCCGGTTTTGTCGAGAAACTGGGCAGGCAAGGGTAGCCTGTCTTGTCCGCAGTTTCTCCTTATGCTAGACTGCCTTCAATAGCGATGCACTTATTTTCGGGTTATCCCGGGGAAGAAGCCCATGAGCGACTACAACCGGTACATGAAACAGGAACTGGCCCGGCTGCAGGAGGAAAACAAAGCCCTCCATGAAGAGGTGCTCGGCCTCCGGCAGTATATCGAGTCTCTGCACACACTCGTCAAGGCCGTTGATGAACTCGACCCGAAGTCCGAGTTGATGGCGCTGCTGGATCGTATTCTCTATAACGCCCTGCTGGTGATCAACGACGCAGATGGGTCGCTGCTGGTGCTGGATGAAGAAACGGGCGATCTGGTGTTCGTCCTCACGCATGGCGCTATCGGCAAGGACGTGCTGCTCAAGCAGCGCATTCCGGCGGGCAAGGGTGTGGCAGGCTGGGTGGCGCAGAACCGCCAGCCGACGATCGTCAACAATACCGCTGCGGATGATCGATTCTTCGCTGCACTGGATCAGGCGCTTTCATATGAGACGCACTCGATCGTGGCGGCTCCGATTATCGGTGGGGGCAAGGTGCTCGGTGTGATCGAGCTGCTCAACAAGCACAATGGTATGCCCTTCAACGAAGCCGACCAGACCCTGCTGGTGCTGCTGTGCCGCTTTGCCGGAGAAGTGCTTGATGTCGTCCTTGCCCAGGAGGAATCTGACGCCAGCGGCGGCTGAGGCTGCCCCCCTGGTTTTTCTGACCGGTGCAGACGGAGTGCTCGAAACACTGGCCAGTTCTTGTGTAAAATCCCCGGCGGCGTCCTTCTAATGGACGACGCAAGGATGCCACGCCTGATTCTGCTGCCTGTGGCGGCCCTCGCTGTATAACGTCTGGATGGGATGGCTGAATTGAAAAACCTGAATGTCGCTCTGCTGGGCTTCGGCAATGTGGGCCGGGCCCTCGGTGAACTACTGCTGCGTAAAGCGGGTACATTGCGTGACGAGTATGGCCTGGTGGTACGTGTTGTCGGGATCAGTACCGGCCGGCACGGGCACGCGATCAACCCTGCAGGGATTCCGGTGAAAGCGGCGCTCGAAGCGGTGCGCTCCGGACAGCCGCTGACTCCGCTGCATCACGGAGCCCCGGTTGCGGACACAGCCGGGTTCCTGGCGGCCACCAGTGCCGACCTGCTCTTCGAGACCTCACCAACCAGCATCACGGATGGGCAGCCGTCGCTGTCCTATATTACGGCTGCGCTCACTAAAGGGATGCACGTGGTCACCGCGAACAAAGGCCCGGTCGCCTTCGCCCTGCGCACCCTGCGTATGCTGGCAGAGCAGAAGGGCGTGGGCTTCATGCATGAGGCGACTGTCATGGGCGGTGCGCCGGTAATGAGCCTGGTGCGTGAATCCATGCCCGCCGCAACGATCAGGCGGGTACGCGGCATCTTCAACAGCACGACCAACTACATCCTGTCGTCGATGGAACAGGATAACGTCACCTTCGAGCAGGCGCTGCATGCCGCACAGGAGATTGGCATCGCGGAGACTGACCCGACGCTCGATATTGACGGCTGGGATTCTGCGGTCAAGACGGCTATCGTGGCGAACGTGTTCATGGGCGCTTCACTGACACCGCAGGATGTGAACCCGGTGGGCATCCGTGACCTCGCACTGGAGACGGTGCAGCAGCGGGCCGGTGAAGGAAAGCGCATCCGCTTGATCTGTGAGGCTGTGCGCCAGCCGGACGGGACTGTCAGGGCGAGTGTGGCGCCACAGGCCTTACCGCAGAGTGACGCACTCGCACAGATCGTTGGACGTAACAACGTCATCGATTTCGAGACCGATACGCTGCACCGCATCACCCTGATTGAGCATTCGGCGGGCCCGGATACGACTGCCTATGGGATGTTCGCGGATATGCTGAATATTCTGCGCGGGCGGCATCACACCGCCGTGCACTGATTCGGGGGTCTGAGCCTGGTTGCATGGCGTATTAAGCGGTGCTATAGTGCTGGAAGCGGTGTTGGTACGCCACGGCGACAGGCAGTTTGACTCATCCCCACGCTCTCGGGAGGCTCATTGATGGCTACTCTTAGACGACCGTTTCTGGTGCTGACGCTCTGTACCCTCCTGATCGTGCCCCTGGCATTGGGGGGATGCACACTCTCTGGAAGCGGGGCAGCCCCGGTGACTCCGTTTGAGCCGCCAACGGCTGAGATCCCCCTGCCGACCGCCATTCCGACGATTGATGTGTTTGCGACGCAGACTGCCGTCGCTGCGAGCGCCATGCTGACGCCATCACCGGCGGATATTGGCATCCTGCCAGTGGGGACGGTTGACCCGAATCTGCTGCTGACGCCCGGCGCGGTGCTTCCGACGGTTGATCCGCTGCTGATGGGTACCCCGGGGACACTGCCAACTGTAGCAGGCCTTCCGACCGCGCTGCCCACCGTGGCGCCTGCCGCGGCCACGCCAGTACCGGCGACGCCGTCCGCTGCGGAGACCGGTGGTGGTGGTGCCTGCCCGTCGTCCTACACCGTGAAAGCGGGCGATAACCTGTTCCGCATCGCCCTGCAGTATGACCTCGAAGTGGCGGATATTGCCTCCGCCAATGGCATTACCAACACGGCTTCGCTCTCGGTTGGCCAGGTGCTTCGCCTGCCCGGCTGCACCGGTGCGACCAGCGGTGCCGGCACAGCCGGCGGCACAACGCATACCGTGGCGGCAGGTGAGACGCTGTATCGCATTGCGCTGCGCTACGGACTGACCTACCAGGAACTGGCGTCGTACAACGGGATTACCGACCCGACCGCGATCTCAATCGGGCAGGTGCTTCGTATCCCGTAACCCGCCCCGGAGGGGTAGAACTGGACCTTACAGGGCTATTGACGCACCCGTCAGTAGCCCTGTCGTTTGCAGCAGCAGAGGCTCGGACGATGGGTGAAGAACAGATACTGGAGAGTAAGCCGATCTACGCGGGGCGGGTGGTCAACCTGCATCTCGAGACGATCGAACTGGAGGATGGCTCGCGCCATGAGCGCGAGGTCATCTACCACCCCGGCGCGGTTGCAATGGTGCCGCTGGATGAGCATGGGAACATCATCCTGGTGGAGCAGTGGCGCTCGGGCTCCAAACAGGTGATGCTCGAACTCCCCGCCGGTGGCCTTGCGCCGGACGAAGACCGTGCGGAGTGCGCCCGCCGCGAGTTGCAGGAAGAAATCGGCTTCTATCCCGGTGCGCTGACGAAGCTGGGTGATTTCTACGTGGCGGCTTCCTACACGACTGAGATGATCACGATCTTTCTGGCGGAAGACCTGCGCCCATCGCGGCTGGATGGTGATGCAGATGAGCGTATCACGCCGGTTGTCGTACCCTTTGAGGAAGCGCTGCGCCGCGTGATGGCAAATGAGATCATCGACTCCAAGACGCTGATCGGGCTGACCTGGGCGGCACGCCGCCTCGGCAGACTGTAGCATAACGAAAAAGAGGCAGGTGTGATACCTGCCTCTCTGATTGACGCGGCAAACCCTCTACTCGATCACCAGCAGCACCTGGCGCTGTTCGACACTCTGGCCCGGTTCGACAGCGATCCTTGCAATCCTGCCGCCGCGTGGTGCTTTGAGTTCGTTCTCCATCTTCATTGATTCCAGGATAACGAGGGTAGTACCCAGTTCAATCTCCTGTCCGACAGAGACCGGGACGGCGATGATCTTGCCCGGCATGGGCGCAGTGACCTCGCCACTGCCGGACTGTTCCTTGCCACTGCGCGCCTGAAGGCGCTTGAGCCGCTCGTCGATCACATGGACGTCATAGAGTGTCCCCTTGACAAGCACCTGCCACATTCCGTCACGCTGCTCAACCAGCGCTTCGAACGAGTCGTCATTGACAAGCAACGAATACAGGCCGCTCTTGCCGATGCTGGAGAAATCCACCCGGACGATCTCGTCATCGACGATGATCTGCCCGTCTTCGTTGACTTCGATGATATAGACTTCCTCGCCGACGGTTACTTCGTATTTCATCCGGTCATTCGCTCCCGCTTAGTAGCGCCGGTGCATGCGATCCCAGCGTGAGGCCAGCTTCCAGTTGCTTACGTCGCGCTCGTTGCGCCGTACAATCTGCGCGGCCTCCTGCCGGGCGCGGTGCGCGACCAGCGTCGCCAGAATGGCGGCGATCTCCGGGCGTGGGTAGGAGGCTTCGTCGATCGAGAAGCGCCCCTCTACAAATGCCGTATCGAACTGGCCCCCGAGGAAGCGGGGACTGTCGAGCAGGCTCTGGTGAAAGGGGATCGTCGTACGCAGCCCGAGGATACGATATTCGGACAGTGCACGGCGCATCCGCAGGATGGCTTCGGCGCGGGTATCGCCCCAGCAGATCAGCTTGCTGATCATCGAGTCGTAGTAGGGTGTGATCTGGTCACCCGTGGTCACACCGGTGTCGATGCGCACACCCGGGCCGGTCGGGGCCGTCATCGCCGTGATCATCCCGATCGACGGCATGAAGTTGTTGTACGGGTCTTCCGCGTTGATCCGGCACTCGATAGCTGCGCCGGTGATCTGAATCTGATCCTGTGAGCGGCTGAGTGGACGCCCGCGGGCGATACGGATCTGTTCTTTGACGATGTCCACGCCGGTTACCAGTTCCGTGACCGGATGCTCTACCTGCAGGCGAGTGTTCATCTCCAGGAAATAGAAGTTCTTGTCCTTGTCCACCAGGAACTCAATCGTTCCGGCGTTGGTGTAGTCCACGGACTGCGCTGCCTTTACCGCGACTTCACCCATCCGGCGGCGCAGGTCGTCATCGACGAACACTGAGGGCGACTCTTCCAACAGCTTCTGGTGGCGGCGCTGGATCGAGCATTCACGCTCACCGAGGTAGATCGTATTGCCCTGGGTATCGGCCATCACCTGGATTTCGATATGGCGGGCGTTTTCCACCAGCTTTTCGACATAAACGCGGCCATCACCGAAGGCGGATTCAGCCTCGCGGCGCGCGCTTTGCAGGGCAGCTTCGAAGTCTTCCGGGCGGTGGACCTTACGCATACCCTTGCCGCCACCGCCTGCTGCCGCCTTGATCAGCACCGGGTAGCCGATGCCGGTGGCTGCCACCTGCAGTTCATCGTCGGTCAGGTCGCGCTCGGAATCCGTGCCTGGCACTACCGGGACACCCGCTGCCAGCACCGTGCGCCGTGCCACCACCTTGTCGCCCATGCGCTCAATCGCGTGCGGTGTGGGGCCGATGAACGCGATCCCCTCATCGTGGCAGGCCTGAGCGAATTCCGCGTTCTCCGCAAGGAAGCCATAACCGGGATGAATCGCCTCCGCACCGGAGCGCCTGGCGATTTCGATGATTCGTTCAAGGCGCAGGTAGCTCTCACGCGGGGGGGGGGAACCAACACGGTAGGCCTCGGTCGCATAGCGGACATGCATCGCATCCCGGTCAACATCCGAATAGATGGCGACCGTTGAGAGGCCAAGTTCGCGGCAGGCGCGTTCGATACGCACCGCAATCTCGCCCCGATTGGCGATCAGGACCTTGCGAAACTGGGTCGGTGTGTCAGGGGCCGCCTGTCGTGAAGTCGTCATAAGGGCATGTTCCCATGCTTCTTGGGCGGGTTCGAGTCGCGCTTGTTGATCAGCACTTCAAGAGCGTTGATCAGGCGCGGACGGGTCTCCCGCGGTTCGATGATGTCGTCGATTGATCCGCGAGACGCAGCGACATACGGGTTGGCAAACTGCTCACGGTACTGCTGCACCAGTTCGGCTTTGCGGGTGACAGGGTCATCGGCTTCAGCCAGTTCCTTGCGGAAGATGATGTTGACCGCGCCATCCGGCCCCATCACGGCGATCTCCGCTGTCGGCCAGGCGAGGTTCAGGTCTCCGCGGATGTGCTTGCTGCTCATGACACAGTAGGCGCCACCGTAGGACTTGCGCGTGATCACTGTGATCTTGGGGACGGTGGCTTCACAATAAGCGAAGAGCAGCTTCGCGCCGTGCCGGATGATGCCCGCATGTTCCTGCGTGACCCCCGGCATGAAGCCGGGTACATCCTCGAAGGTTACGATCGGGATGTTGAAGCAGTCGCAGAAGCGGACGAATCGTGCTGCCTTGAGGGAGGCCTCGATATCAAGCACGCCGGCCAGCACCATCGGCTGGTTGGCGACAATGCCGACACTGTGCCCGCCCAGCCTTGCAAAGCCGACGACCACGTTGGCTGCAAAGTGCTCGTGAATCTCGAAAAAATTGCCGTTGTCCACGATCATCCGGATGACTTCCTTGATGTCGTAGGGCTTGTTCGGGTTATCCGGCACGATGCTGTCCAGCCGGGCATCCATCCGCAGCGGGTCGTCGTCAGAGGGTTCAAAAACCGGGTCTTCGAGGTTGTTCTGCGGCAGGTAGGTCAGCAGTTCGCGGATCATGTACAGGCAATCCGCGTCGCTCTCGGTCGGGACATGGCATACACCGGAGGTTGCGCTGTGGACGGACGCCCCACCGAGGTCTTCAAAACTGACCTCTTCATGCGTCACCGCTTTGACCACGTCCGGCCCGGTGACAAACATGTAGCTGGTACCCTTGACCATGAAGATGAAGTCCGTCAGGGCGGGCGAATACACTGCACCACCCGCGCACGGCCCCATGATGGCTGATATCTGCGGGATGACGCCGGATGCCAGCGTGTTACGCAGGAAGATATCGGCATAACCACCGAGGGACATCACGCCTTCCTGGATACGCGCACCACCAGAGTCGTTCAGGCCGATGATCGGCGCGCCGGTCTTCATTGCCATATCGAGTACCTTGCAGATCTTCTCGGCATGCGCCTGTGAAAGGCTGCCGCCGAACACAGTGAAGTCCTGCGAGTAGACGTAGACCAACCGACCGTGGATTGTCCCCCAGCCGGTGACGACGCTGTCGCCGAGGAACTGGTTTTCGGGCTTGTCCATCCCGAAGTTGCGCTCACGATGGACGACGAAAGCATCCAGTTCGCGGAAGCTGCCGGGGTCAAGCAGCAGGTCAAGCCGCTCACGGGCGGTCATCTTATTCTGGGCATACTGGCGCTGAATGCGCGCCTCACCGCCGCCTTTACGAGACTGTTCACGGAGGCTGCGGAGCTGTTCGATCTTGGGATCGAGCGTCATTTCGGGTTGCTCCTTTGCGGAAGCTCAACGTCAGATCGTTTGTGTATTCCGGTAAACATCTTCCTGATCACGGGCCGGGAAGGGCCAACTACCAGTACAGTGCTCAGAAGCAGCAGTAGTGCCGCCATTGCTGGCAGATAGCCGCGCTCATAGCCGCCCTTTACAAAGGCCGCCTGCAGCGCGATCAGGCTGGCTGCGTAGCCGCTGAAGACCACCCCGATACTATCCTGAAATCGGGGCCAGCCGCGCCACAGGCCAAGCCCTGCCAACAGCCAGGTACCGCTCCAGAATCCGTTGAAGATACCGATAAGCGCGGGGGGGAGTGTGAGGGTCAGAGTGGCCCACACAGGCTGGCGAATGATCACAGCCGTGACCGCCGCGGCATGCCACAACGCAAGACTTAACACCACCACAAGCAGCAGGGTTACGACAGGCGTGAGATGGGGGCGAGGCACGTTTACGTTTTCAATTCGCATGGCGGATGTTCCTGCACGGCTGGCAGAATTGTATCACAGTTGATATTCCGGGACGCTACCCGGCCCGATAAACAATCGCCTGTGGCTTTTCGTTTCGCGCCGACTGGTAGGCTGCATCGATCAACGCGACGGTAGCGATGCTGTCCGCGCCGCTGGCCAGCAGGTCTTCTCTTCCGCGCAGTGCCTGCACGAAGTTGTGATGCGGGGCGTGGCGATCCGCGGTGTGCTCGTGCGGCGGGACTGGCTGTGTCTGCCCCTGCGCGTCCAGGTGGGTGACGAACGCCCGCAGCGGGCCACCCGGGTCCTGCTGGCGCTGGAAGAAGACCGCGCCCTGTGTCCCGTGGATGAATACTTCCTCGCGGATAAAGCCGCGCGGCGCGAGATAGGTAGCGAGGACGCTCCCGACCGCTCCACCCTCGAAGCGGATGTTCAGCGCGGCAGTTTGCTCAACTGCCATACCCTCATTGTGCAGCTCGGCCTGCACACGCTCAGGGTGTAGGCCAGCCATCCACAGCATCTCATCGAGCAGATGGTAACCATTATCAGCAAGCATACCACCCCACGCCACGGCCGGATCGTTGCGCCAGTGGTTGGCGTCCTTCGCATACCAGCGCGCATAGTTCGCACGCACGGAGCGTACTTTGCCGATATGCCCGGCGCGCACGGTTTCACTCAAGTGCCGGATCGCGGTCTCATAGCGCCGCTGTACCACCACTCCCAGCAGCAGAGCGTGGGCACGCGCCAGCCCAACAACTGCCTCCGCCTGCGCCTGCGAACAGACAAACGCCTTATCCACGAGTACATGCCGGCCCTGCTCCAGGCAGGCAGTGATCTGCTCGTAATGCGGCACCGGGGCGGAAGCGATGATCACGAAATCTGTGGCGGGCGCGTCAAGCAATGCGTGATAGTTGCTGTAATGCGTGACGCCTGGCAGATCGAGGCCGGCGGGGGGGCCTGTCCGGGCCGGGTTTGACCCGGCGATGGCCACCAGCCGGACATCCGGCTCACTGAGCAGGAAGGGGATGTGCACGTCTCTGGCATAGCGGCTCAGTCCGATCACGGCGGCAGTCAGGGGCATACGGAACTCCTCTGCAAGATGCTTCTCCGATTGTATACCGATCACAGCGGGCCGATAGGGCGCATATGCGGCCTGTGTTACAATGGCGAGACGTTACCGGTCATATCTCGTATGGTGAGTTCTACGGAAGGATACCCCGGCTATGCCTGTCATTTCCGCGCCCCGAACTGGCCCGCGCCTCGCGGCGCTTGTGGCAGCGCTTTTGCTCTTCTGCGCGATTCCATCTTCAGGCGTACACGCGCAGAGCAGCGGCGGCGCCGTGATCCACGTCGTCACCTGGGGAGAATCGTTGGGACGTATCGCGCAGCAGTATGGCGTCAGCATCCAGTCGATTGTATCCGCGAATGGGCTGGATTCCGCAGATCGCATCTATGCCGGGCAGCGCCTGACGATCCCGGGTGTGAGCAGTAGTTCACAGGCTGGCACGGGTTCCGCTCCGTCACAGACGCATACCGTGCAGGTCGGGGAGAATCTCTTCCGGATCGCGCTGCGTTATGGCCTGACGGTGGAATCGATTATGTCAGCCAACGGCCTGACTAATCCAAACCAGCTCTTTGCCGGGCAGTCCCTGAACATCCCGACCCCCGGCGCGCCTGCCCAGTCTCCGCAGGCGACACCGTCCGTGGAGAGCCCACCGGCTGCGGCAACGCCTGCGGATGAAGCCCCGGTTGAGGAGGCTGAACCTGCCCCCACACAACCTGCCCCTGCCAGTGATGGCGAAGCCGCAGAGCAGTACACGAACCATGTTGTGCAACGTGGCGAGACGCTGAACGCGATCTCGGTACGATATGGCGTGTTCCCCTCAGCGATTATCCAGGCAAACAACATCAGCAACCCGTCGCTGATCTTCGCGGGCATGACGCTGCGTATCCCCGGCGGGACAGGGCCATCATCCGGCAGCAGTGACTCGAATGCGCCTGCCGCGGATGCAGCTGTGCCGGGCATTTATGTTGTCCAACGCGGTGATACGCTCTTTCGGATCGCGCTGCGCTACAACCTGACGATGAGTTCGCTGATGGCGGCGAATGGCCTTGCCAGCGCGGATCGTATCTATGCCGGGCAACAGCTCAGGGTGCCGGGGGCATCTGATGTACTCCCCCCGGCCCCTGCTTATACCGCCCCCGCGCCGACGATTACCACCGGTAAGCAGATCGTCGTCAAGCTCTCTCAGCAGATGGTCTATGCTTATGAGAACGGCGTCCTCCAGCGGCAGTTCGTCGTCTCTACGGGCCTTCCGGCGACTCCCACCGTCACCGGGGATTACGCGGTCTACGTGAAGTACGATTCCACGCGCATGGTCGGCCCCGGATATGATCTGCCTGGTGTGCCCTGGACGATGTATTTCTACCGTGGATACGGCTTCCATGGTACGTACTGGCATAACAACTTCGGTAATCCGATGAGCCACGGCTGTGTCAATATGCGAACCCCTGAGGCGGCCTGGCTTTACGAATGGACACCGGTAGGGACGCCGGTACACATCGAAGACTGATCCCGTCCCGGGCTGCCTGCAGGAGGTCACATGGGCCTTGATATCGTGTCGCTGGGTGAGCCACTGGTAGAGTTCAATGGGGCGGTCGAAGGCTCGCTCCGTGAGGTACAGCACTACAGCCGGGGTTTTGGCGGCGACACCTCCAATTTCGCGGTTGCGGCGGCTCGCCTGGGTGCGAAGGTCGGGTACGTGTGCCGTGTTGGGGCGGATGGCTTCGCAGACGTGCTCTTTGACATGTGGGCGCGTGAAGGCATTGATACCACGCACGTCACGCGGGAGGACGGCGCGTTTACCGGTATCTACTTCGTGAACCGCCAGAATGGACAGCACAGTTGGACGTACTATCGCCGGAACTCCGCGGCCAGCCACATCACTCCTGCGGATGTGCCTGCGGATTACATTACCTCGGCGCGCCTCTTTCAGTCATCCGGGGCGGTGCAGGCGCTCAGTAACACCGCCTGTGACACCGTCTTCCATGCGATGCGGATTGCGCGGTCGGCAGGGATCCCGGTGTGTTATGACCCGAACTTCCGCCCCGTGCTGTGGGGTGGTATCGACCGGGGCCGCTCCGCGGTACTGGAGGCGATCAGCCTCGCGGATATCATCACGCCCAGCATCGAGGATGCGCGGGCGCTCCTGCCGGGTGACGATGCGCCGGAAACCATCGCCCGGCGCCTGTTTGAACGTGGCCCGCGGATCGTCATCTTGACACTGGGGGGCGAGGGCGCAATCCTCGTCACCCGGGACGGCCTGACACGCTTTCCGCCCTTCCCCGTGGAGGCAGTTGACGCTACCGGAGCGGGCGACGCCTTCACCGGGGGTTTTCTGGTGGCATACCTGGAAGGCCACCCACTGGATGACTGCGTGCGTTTCGCCAGCGCCGCCGGTGCGCTGACATGTACCGGGCCGGGGGCGGTCAACCCGATCCCGCAGCGTGCGGCGGTCGATCGTTTTCTGGCCTCCACTACACCCGCGGGGTTGTGATGGCTGTGCTATACTGAGGATGCAAGCCTGTCTGAGCGGTACGGAGGACCAGCATGCTACCTCCCGCTAACCTGCCCGGCCATTCACCCGATCCCCCTCGCCGGCTGCTCTCCGTCACTGACTACTTTCTGCTGGGGGGAACGCCACCCATTCTGCGCTCGTTTATGGAGCGTGACCACCAGGTGCGCGGCATCTACGCGATGGATGCCTGCAATAAAGTCATTGCGGATGGGCAGAAGCAACTGCTGGACTATTTCCGCTACGCCCATCGCTGGCCGGAAACCCTCTCAGTCTATCGTTTTGCCGAACATGCGGACCATGTCCGCTCGTTCCCGGTTCAACTCGCTACACTGCTTGTGGAGGCTATCCTGCTCACAACCGGTGAGGACTGCCCGGAGGACGGGAAGCTCTGCGCGATCAACGGGATTGCACTTGACATTGTTCAGCGCAGCGACCCGTATTCCGGCCTTCCGCTGGGTGCCCGGCTGGTGACGGCGTCAATCATCAGTGCCATTGCGGCCAATGCGCCGCACTTTACCCGGAAAGACTACGCTGAAGCCCGCCTGCGGGCCTCACTCCTCTTTCTGCAGGAGGTCGCGCGCCCGGATCAATCCCAGAAGCCACGTACCGTAGCCGGGTACTGACACTGGCCCGCCCTTACTCTCTCTAACCTGAACGGAATAATTCCTATGTCCGAACCGACGGATTCTCCTGCCTCGTCGTCGTTCAGCAGGCTTCCCCGTAACGTCTGGGTGGTCACGGTCACCAGCTTCCTGACGGATGTCTCCAGTGAGATGGTGATTAACCTGCTCCCGCTCTTTCTCGCTAATGTGCTGGGCGTCCGCACCAGTGCGATCGGCGTCATCGAGGGGATCGCTGAGGCGACCGCAAGCGTCCTCAAGGTGTTCTCTGGCTGGTTCTCCGACCGGCTGGGCCAGCGCAAATGGCTGGCAGTGATTGGCTACGGCATTTCGGCAGCCGCAAAGCCGTTCCTGGTTGTTGCCGCGTCGTGGTCAGCGGTGCTGGGGGTGCGCGTGGCGGACCGGATAGGCAAGGGCGTCCGCACAGCCCCGCGTGACGCTCTGCTCGCCGAAAGCATCCAGCCGGGGCAGCGTGGGCTGGCCTTCGGGCTGCACCGTGCCGGAGACACCGCGGGCGCGCTGTTCGGCCTGCTGATCGCGCTGGGCATCGTCCTGGCGACGCAGGCCGGCGCAGTTGCGCTGACGCGTAATACCTTCCAGATGGTGGTGCTGGCCAGCATCGTCCCGGCGTTCCTCGCAGTGATCGTACTGGCATTCAGCGCAGCGGAAGTGCGGAAAGCCGGAAAGCGAGCCACACTTCCGCGCCTGACGCTGGCGGCGTTCGATACGCGCTTCAAGGTCTTCCTGCTGGCGGTGGTCATCTTCACGCTGGGGAATTCCAGTGATGCCTTCCTGATTCTGCGGGCGCAGGAGCGCGGCCTGAGCGTTCCAGGGGTGCTGGGGATGCTGGCGACCTTTAACCTGGTGTATGCGCTGGTCGCGGGCCCGGCGGGTGCGCTTTCAGACCGCATCGGGCGGCAGCGCTTGATTGTGGCAGGCTGGATGGTTTACGCTGCCGTCTACTGCGGGTTCGCGCTGGCGAACGCGGCCTGGCATGTCTGGGGCCTGTACGCCCTGTACGGCGTGT
>JADZAD010000069.1 GCA_020852775.1 Anaerolineae bacterium | reverse complement strand
CTCATCATACGGATTCCGCAGGTGGATCGCCTTGAGCAGACAGGGGTCTTCGCGTTGTTCAGTCATGGTTGTGGTGCAGCGGGTTGATTTCCGTGATCCTGATCTCGATGATAGGCCCATCGTGGCGCAACCTGTTATTAGTGTATCAGTTCACGAACAGCAGGGTATCCAGCGTTTACCCTACGCTTCTCCCCCGGCATGCGCCGGGGCCCGCGGGGATGGCCGACAGGGGCGATCAGATGGCCTATCCAGCCGCGTATCGTGCGATGCACTCCGGGGATGTCGGGTAATGGATCAGCAGCCAGCCGCGCACCACTTCACTGGTCACCCGGTCAGTGTCCACCTGGCGCAGATTCACCGCGATCAGGTACAGGCCGGGAGGGATACCGCTGGCATCGACGAAAATCTCGACGGAGGTCCCACTGGCCGCCTCCGTAATACTGGTGCTCACCCGTGGCGTACCGGGCGCGTTCGCCGGCTCGACGCGCACTCTGAGCGGCCCGGGATAGCCCCGGTTCTCCACAGTGAAACTGCCCATACGGATCCGGCTGGCGCAACCCGCCTCGGCGGTACGGGTGAGGCTGGTCGTGGAGGCCCCAACCTTCGGGCGAAGCTGCTCCTCCGGGAGTTTCTCGACGTTCTGCACCGCATAGTAAACGGGCAGCGGCGCACCATCTCCGCCGAGGATGCCGTACCAGCGCAGATGGCTGCAGATCGGCTCGTAGCTCACATCATACAGGTTCCAGTCCAGGTTCCACAGGAACATCGGCCCGGCCCACGGCCAGTTCTTGTCCGCGAACTCAAAGGCGCGCTGGGTGTAAGCGGCCTGCACCGACGCCGGGAACTTCATCCAGTTGAAGTTGGCGAAGCCGGGGTCAGAGCCGCAATCCTTGCCTTCCTCCGCCGGGTCACGCACCCAGCCGAACTCGGTGATCCAGATCTGGCGGTCGCCGGCGCCGTTGTTCTGCAGCAGGCGGTACATGCGCTCAGTACGGCGGAAGACCAGTTCAAAGCGGGCCGGGTCAGCTTCCGGGGGCTGGTTGAAGCCGTAGGGATGGTAGCCCCACGCGTCAAAGCAGTTGCGTGCCCCGTAGCGGAACATCTGCTGCGCGAAGTCGAGGTCGGTGACGACCATCCCATCCGGCGTAGAGACCGTCGGCGCGAGCCCGCCGGCGACGACGATAATATCCGGCGCGGTCGCCTTGAAGGCGCGATAGGCACGGCACAGGCCGTCGGTGAACTGCTGGGGGTTTGGCTTGCTGCCACCCCACTCCCCCGCGAGGTTCGCCTCGTTCCCGATCTCGACGGCGTCCACGCCCAGGTTGTGCAGTTGCGCGGCGAGATCACGAAGGCCGCGTTCCCAGCCTTCGATATCCTCCGGGTAACCGCGCATATCGACGCGGTACAGCACGCGGAAGTCGCGGTTGTAGTCAGGGATCTGCCCGGTATCGTAGACTTTGACCCAGTTGAGGCCCATGTCACGGAGCATCCCTGCGCGTGAAGGGAAATGCGGCCCGACGCTGATCCCATAACCGGTGGCCCTGCCCAGACTGCGCTGGGTATGCCCGGCGGGGGCATCGGCGAACAGGGCCAGCGCCAGCGCCACCAGCACGATGAGGTTCACGAGAGCCGCAAGCCGGCCCGCCGGGACGCCCTTCCGGCGCAAGGAGAAGTTGATCGTCATGGGCCCTAGTGTAGTCAGAAACCGGGCCTGAGGCCAGCCCGCCTCAGCGGGTACTCAAGAACATGATCCCTTTGCCGTCAGTCGAGGGTTGGTACTCAAACGTTCTGGAGAACCCCTGGAATTCACAGACTCCCCCCTCGATCACGTAGGTAACCGCCGCCGAGGGATACAGCCCGCTGCAATAGTGTTGTGTTCTCTCCATGGGTTCACTGACGAGGGTGTCTTCGCTGGCGTCGTAGAAGAACACCAGCAGGTGATCACCGGGCTTGAGCGTCCGGTCAGCGGCGATCGTGTCGTTCTGAATACGAACATCTGGCTGCACTTCGATGTACTCGTCCTCAGCGTCGGTCGGGATCATGCCCGCATCCACCGGGCGCAGAAGCAACCCGAAACTATAGGTCAGCCCCATCACCTGCCACGAGCCGTCACGAGCCGGGACTGCCACATAGACGTGCCGCGCCTTCGGCTCGACTGTGTCGATATAGGAGCTGACGTAGATGCCGGACAGTACGCTGAACTCCGCGCAGCACGGGACAGGCGTATGGTTCTGAGAGAAGTAATAGCCGTAGCTCCCTTCCATAAATGCCAGCATTGCGTCAACGCTCGCTACTGTGTCGTCCGGCACCAGCCCCAGCGGCACCGGCATCAGCGACTCACGGTTGATCGCCACCTCTTCACTGAGCTTCCACGGGCCCGCAGCAGCCTGATCTCCCGGCGCCTGCGAGGGGTCAGCCTTCTCCCACGACCACCAGCTCACGCTGATGCTGTCCGGCACTTCTGCCGGGTCCAGCGTGAACGGCGCAGGCGTCGGTGTGAGGGTCGGGGTGGGTTCGGTGGTCGCGGTCAATGTCACCGTCGGCTCCGGCGTCTCCGTGGGCGGAACAACAGGGGCTTCAGTGGGAGCGGGTGTAGCAGCGAGCCCCGCACCGGCGGTCATCAGGAGGCCGGCCAGAGCCAGCCCCAGCGAAGCCATCTGCCGTGCTGCCGGTGGTGGAGTGATCCCTGGGAACATTACACACCTTTCTTCTAGGTCAGCGATGCGCGTGGGTACACAGAAACAAGTATACAGAAGTTGATATTATGAATGCAAATCATATCATATACTTGATATATTGTCACTAAACATATCGACTGGCAGGGTATCGGAAAAGACTTCTGTGGCAGGCTACCGGGGGCGCTCCAGGCTTATGGCGATCTCGTTCGCGTGGGCGGGGTATGCGGCTGCCGCCCGCTCCAGCAGGTCCGTGGCCAGGCGGCGGACGGCCCGCTCCGGGTGCCTGAGCGCGACGATCAGCGCCGGTATCCCTGCCTCCCCCGCCGCGCGGATTGCGTCGAGCAGCACGTCGATGTAGGCCTCCTTGTCCGCCACCAGCCCCGCCGCGAGGAGCGCCGGGATAGCCGGAGCCACACCCGGCCCCAGTTCTGTGAGCGCGTCCGCGACCGCCCAGCGCAGGTACAGGTTCTCAGCAGCGAGCAGCGGCGTAAGGGATTCGGCGATGCGTTCCGCGTGCGCCGGATGCGCCGCACCGGTTCTTGCGAGCGCCACCGCCGCATGGCCGCGCACGGAGTCATCCGCGTCCATGAGCGCCGCAGTCAGCGCCGGGATCGCCTCAATCCGCGCCAGTGCCGCGAGCGCGTCCGCCGCACAGATACGCTGCACCGCCTCCGGCGCAGAAAGCCGGGCAATGAGTGTGTTCAGATCATCCACTGTGGAGGGCTCCCCTGCCGCTCTCATGCCGGGCCAGAGACTGCGCTTTGCCGGACAAGCGGGTATTATAAGTCCATTGTGTGGTCTGACACAGCCTGGAGGGATGACCGTGAGACGTTACGTGGTGCTGCTGG
>JADZAD010000068.1 GCA_020852775.1 Anaerolineae bacterium | reverse complement strand
CTGCTCCAGCCCGCTCCCTGCTTCCAGCCCGCTCAGATAGACCCTGCCGCCGTCGTAGTCCTTGATCACTGTCCAGACGACTGAAGTGCCCACCGTGATCGGGTCAGCGAGCAGGCCCACCAGTGAGTGCCATCTCAACGAGCCATCGCTGGTCTGCAGGCCGACCACGCCGGGCCGAAAGCCGAGTTCACTCGATGGAGCGGGTGCAAGGAACAGGTGATCATCCCGGATGGCCAGCCCGGCCTCCGGCGCAGAATCGAAGCCTACCATCCACTTTATAGTGCCAGTGAACGGGTCAAGTGCCACGACCCGGTCGACACTCAGCACATACAGGTGCTCACCATCCAGCGCGAGATCGTCCGGGCGCACGACCTGTGGATCCGACCAACGCCAGACCTCGTCCCCGGTACGCCAGTCATAGCTGACGATGCTGCTGCCCTCGGCGCTGTCCACCAGAACGTACATCCGGCTCTCATCATGGGTGATGGCGCGAAAACCGAGGTCAGCCCCGCGTATCTCCCACTGCCTGTTGCCGGTGCCGAGATCGTAGGCGGCCAGAGTGTTGTCACGGAAGCCAAAAGGCCACTTTCCGACAAGCACGGACTGCTGGGTAAGCGATGCGCTGTAGAACTGCTGTGCGCCGAGTTGTGGCAGAGACCAGACCTCCGTCGCGCTCGCATCGTAGACCGCCAGCCGGGCGCGCGAATCAGCCAGGCCGGTGCCGCTGTTGATGCTCATCTCCCGGATGACTGTAACCGCGACCGCCCCCTGTGTGTAGACCTCACCCCACGACTCACCCTGTACGATCCCACTCCAGAGTGGCGCGGAAGCCAGCGGCTGGCCACTGGCGGCGTCCAGCCAGAGGAAGCGCCCATCTCCGGACATCACGGCGAGCCGATCATCGAGTGGCGCGATTGCAGATGGCCGGGATGTCTCCGGCCACTCCCACAGCAGGCGCGTATCCACCGGGTTGCCGCTGGTGATCAGCGCCGTCGGGGCGGGGACGAGCGTGGGCTGCACAGGGGCGGCTGCTGGATCGATGGTCGCCGCCTGCTGCACTGCCGCCTGTGGGCTGGGGCTCGGAGGCAACGTTGGGCCGGGCCCCGCCGGGAGCGTAACCAGCGCCGGGTTCGCGGTATCAACCGCCAGCGCGCCGTCACAGGCGACAAGCGTCAGTACGAACATAATGAGGGTGAAACGGCTGCCGAATCGCATCCTGATATCCTGAGAGAGATGTGCCCAGGATTCTACATCATCCCGGCAGAGGGGTGTAGCGTATGGAACCGTCAATGACGCCGATAGAAACCGCTCAGGGCGTGGGCGCCGGTGGATTCTCCGGCAGGGCTGCCGCCGGGGTTTCAACCGGCAGGGTAGGCGGAAGTTCCGGCAGCAGGCCTGCATCAGGCGTTACGGTGCTATCAGGGGACGGTGTCCCGGTGCCGGGGCCGTCCGTCGGGCGCGGCGCGTCGGGTACGTTGATGCTCCGGGTACAACTTGTGTAATTCTGGCCCAGAATCACCACGTAGTCTACCGTCCGGTTCGGGTCGGGCTGGATAATCACATCCGCATCCGCGACACGCAGGCTGCGCTGCAGGGCGCTCAACTGGCTGGTCTTTTCGCGCCCGGTGAAGTCGTAGATCACGGTGGTGCGATAGCGGGTGGAGTCTGCTGCGCCGGTGGCAGTGGTACGCAGGCCAAGCCGTTCGATCCGGTCGGCAGCAACCTCGTCTAGCCGGTCGGTGACCGTGCCGTTGCGGACTTCCACACTGGCTGTGTTACGGATCAGGTAGTTCTGTGCCGGCGGGTTCATCGCCGCCTGCATCAGGCTGGCAACGCCCTCCGGATTGAGCAGAAAGACCTGCTGCTCAATCGCAAGGTCATACCATGCGGTCAGGAGGTCGGGCGTGACAACATATGTGTTGATGGCGATGTCATCAATATTCGCCGCTACTGGCCCGAACTGGAGCATATTGCCCAGCCCCATATCTGTCTGCACGAGATCGCTGTACTGCTGCCACAGGCCGGGGATTTTTCCCGCGTCAACCAGGCCGAGCGTGCGGGCCCTGGTCAGGATGGCGCGCAGCACCTGTTGCTGGCGGAAAGCCCTGTCGAAGTCACTGGAGCCGTACCGGTAACGCGCATACCAGAGCGCTTCATAGCCGTCCAACTGGTGCACACCAACCGGGAGGGTGTACTCCATCCAGTTATCTTCGTCGGCGGTATACGCCGTCCATTCCTCGTAGGTCGCAAAATCTCTGATCGACTTGCGTGGCTCACGCAGCACGTAACCAGTCAGGGCACAGTCCACTGGTACTTCCACTCCGTCCAGTGTGTTGACGATATCCTGGAAGCTGCTGATGTCCACCAGTGCGTAGTAGTCCACGCGGATGCCGAAGTTATAAAGCAGCGTCTCCTTGAGCAGCCCCGCTCCGCCGCCGCGCCACCCGGTCGATTCGCCGCGCTGGTAAGCGGTATTGATTTTCGCCATCGTCCAGCCGGGGACGTAAACCATGATATCCCGCGGGATCGAGAGCATGTTCACCGAGTTCTCGATCGTATTGATCGAGACGACGATGATCGTGTCTGTGCGGAAGCCCGGGTCGTCAGCTCGCTTATCGCTGCCAAGCAGCATCACGTTGACCACGCCATCTGGAATATCGACAGGTTCTACTGGCGGCGGAATCTGAGTTGAGGGTGGGGTTGAGGGCGTCGGGTAGCTGCCGGTATCCACGCGAATGGACATTGGCGGCACCGGTGTCGGGCCGGGAGTGGCACTCGCGGGGATCGTCCCGGTGGGCGTCAGGGTTGGTGTGGGCGACGGTCCCGGAGTCGGGGACGCAGTCGGGGTCAGTGTCGCGGTAGCAGTCGGCGCGAGCGCCGTTTCCGTCCCGGCAATGGCCACCCGGACAGCCCGATCCTGGCTACCGCGCAGGGCAAGGCCCGTCCCGATCAGCAGGAGACCCACTACAGCAGTAGCCAGAAGAGCAGGCAACCGGCCCCGGCGAGACTGCCGCCTTGAAGACTCAGAAGACATGGCAACTCCACTACGTTAATCGCACAACAGCGTGGGATTATACCATCTGCCTTCTGATACACCATGCGCGCCAGACTTGCACAGAGCAAGCGTCAGGAGGCACTTTCTTCCCCGTTGATCCAGCCGGCTGCGGTCGGGCTGCCCCATGTCGTATGCTGCACCGTCAGGTCAGCGCCATGCCGGTCAAGGCTGGCATCGATTTCTTCAGGGCGCGGTGGCTCGAAGTATCCGACCGCGCGCATCTTGATCGCGGCGGCGGTGACGGCCCGTCGCAGGGCGGTTTCCACGGGCAGGCCTGTGTGCAGCGCATAGGCGAGGTTCGCGGCGAAGGTATCGCCCGCGCCGATTGAGTAGCGCAGTTCACTGACCGGAGCGGCGGGGACGCTGTAGAAGTCCTCTCCTTCGATCAGCCATGCGCCGCGTGCCCCACGGGTAATGACGATCCGCAGGCCGGGGCTGCTCTCCCGCAGGCGCTCCAATACGCTGTGCAGGCTGGCATCTCCCGCCTCGGAGCGGCTCCAGGTGCGCGCCTCGGTGTTGTTGGTGAACAGGGTGGAAAGGTACGGCGTGACTTCCAGAAGGCTGTCAAGCCGCCCGGTGTATTTCTTCTGAGTGGTCAGGCAGACGGGGGTGCCTTGCGACTTGCCGCGCCGGGCCACCGCCTGCTGGACCTGCGTCGGGCACGTGCCCACCCAGTAGATCGCGCCTTCCCAGAATGCCGGCGGCAGGTGCTCGGCGGTGAAGTTCGCCTCAATGCCACGGATGCGCTCAAAGAAGGCCATCTCGCCTGCGGCGTTGAAGCGCAGCTCAAGCGTGGCGCGCGGGCCGGGCAGGTGAAACAACTCGATCCGTACACCTGCCGCCCGGATCGGAGCCGTGAGCGCCTCGTCGAAGCCGTCGCCGTGCGGGCCGCTGTAGAACACGTCCGCGCCCAACGTTGCCAGCATCACCGAGGTGAAGATTCCGCAGCTTCCGAGCAGGACATACGGCGCGGGTTCGCCCTCGAAGAAGTAGCGGTCAAGCGTAGGCAGGCTGGTGATTGAGAAAGTATGTGCCATGGCAGTTGTTCTGTTAGCGGTTAGCCGTTAGTTATCAGCGTTTAGCTGACTGCGGTTGGCACCTGCCCACCCCCGGTTTCATCAATAGAGGTACAGTGGCTCCCGCATTCCAGTTTGCTGGCAGTTTCTGGCTAACCGCTAATCGCTAATCGCTCTAATAATACTGCGTCACGATGTTGGGCTCCATCAGGGAGCGGTAGGCGTCGTCCTTTGCGCCGAGGCAGTGTGTCGCCAGCGGGCACTTCCCCGGGCAGGCGTAATCATACGGGGCCTGCACTGAACAGTCTGTGTAGTCGCAGGTGGTGCAGCGTGGCGGACGACCGTAGTGGCAGCAGCTTCGGCCGACCAGCCAGTAGATGTCATCGACGTGGTTGATGTTCAGCCCGGAGTGGCGCACCATCTCCATACAGGCGTCCAGCACCTTGCCGCGCACTTCCGCCGCGTCCTCCTGCGAGATCGGTTCCTGTGCACGGAGCTTCTGTGCAAGGCCGGCATCGTGCACGCTGATCACACCATTCCGCAGCGCCATGCGCTGGTCGTGATAATCGACCGGGAAGGGGATGCTTTCCGGGTCCGCCGCGTGCCAGATGTCACTCATCGCCAGCGCCTTGAGGAAGACCGCGAACTTCTTGAAGATCGGGTCGTCGAAGCCCTTGAACGAACGCAGCACGACACTGAGCAGGCCTTCCCTGCCACTGACCGGATCGTCCGCGAGGTGCGGGTGGGTTTCGATCAGGCGCAGCACCGAGCCGCCCCACTGCTCGTTGAGCACCTTTGCGGCGTCACGCAGTACCTCGATACGCTCCGGCATCCGCGAGACGGTCGGCGCGGCGGCGTCGCCGCTCAACGAGAAGACCGCATTGAACTCGTCATCGGACGTGCGTGCGAGGCTGGCGGCCGTCCAGAAATCCGGGTTGCGCTTGAAGGCTCCGCTGGCCAGGTGATCGAAGACATTGTTGCCCTTCATGTAGCGGCCATCCGGCATCGTCGCTTCAAGGCCCTTGAAGTCGAAGAGCAGCATCGACGTGAAGAAGTAGTACTCGATCATCCGCTCGTGGTTGTCGCTGGGCAGGGGGTTGTAGTGCACCCGTGCCTGCTTGCGGGTGTACCAGCCAAGCTCGACGAACCGCTCCGCCATGCGATGGGCCTGCTCAAGGTTGACGGAAACGCGGGCTGTGCTCATCAGGATATCCTTTCGCTGAGAACGGTCAGGGGACGTAGCTCTGGAGGAAGGCGATGCCCGCCTCGGCGCTTTCGCTGTGCAGCAGGGGGAACTCAAGCCGTGCGTCTGTCCCTGAGAAGGCCGCCGCGACGGCATCACAGTAGGCCCGATCGCCCACGCAGATCACACGCCGGAACAGCCCCAGATTTTCTTGGCGGACCTGATCGGCGAGCGCCTGGTAACTGATCGGTGCGGTCTCCGGGCGGTAAAAGGTGACGTCGTAGGATTGTGGGATCAGAAAGCCGGGGGAAATGAAACCGTACTTCGCACTCAGGATCAGCCAGGCATCGCCGTGGCGCTCCGCGAATGCACGGTTCGCAGTGAAGGTCGGGCTGGTGTAGGCCTCCCGCGCCGGGGTGGCCCCCCGCCCGGGGTCGTTTTCCCAGATTTTGTGCTTGCCGCACGGCACGATGATCAGCAGATTGGGTTCCATGGGCACGTCTCTGATGCGCTGAATACGGAAGGTCATTATATATCAGCCATACCGCGCCACAAAACCGCTGCAGGCGTCTTTCGCCGCTGTGCCCGTGGCGGGGTAATATCGGGAGCCTATCTTCCGCGCTGGGATAACACGCATGGCCACACAATCCGCTCACTCCACCGTTCGCCCCCCATTCTGGATGGTGGCGCTCGCGCTGCTGACCCTCTACATCACATGGGGATCGTCCTACCTGGCGATGCGCTTCGCCATCGAGACCTTTCCGCCCTTCATGATGGCGGGGATCCGTTTCACGATTGCCGGGGCGATCCTCTACCTGTGGCAGGCCTCACGAGGGGAACTGCGCCTGAAACAGGCACACTGGCAGTCAGCGTTCATCCTCGGCGCGCTGATGCTGCTCGGTGCGAACGGCGGCAATTCCTGGGCGCTCCAGTTGATCCCCTCCGGGCTGGTGGCGCTGCTGGTCGCCAGCACCCCCCTCTGGACGACGCTGCTCAACTGGGTTGGCTTTGCGAAGGTCAGGCCGCCCGGGCCGGTGATCTTCGGGCTGGTGGTAGGCTTCGCCGGGCTGGGCCTGCTGATCAGCCCCTCCGAGTTCGTGGGCTATGGCAGCATCAACCCGCTTGGTGTGGCGGTGGTGCTGATCGCGGCGGCCTCATGGGCCACAGGGTCGCTCTTCTCGATCCGGATGCCTCTGCCAGAGTCGCGCATCCTGGTGACGGCGATGGAGATGATCGCGGGCGGGGTGCTGCTGCTCACGGTAAGCTGGCTGACGGGTGAGTTCCCGCGCTTCCACTTCGAGGCCCTCACGCCGCGCGCCATCGGCATCATGACCTATCTGGTGTTTGTTGCGGCGGTGGCCCTGCCGTGTTATGTGTGGCTGATCAAGGTTGTACCCCCCGCCATCGCCACCACCTATGCCTATGTGAACCCGGTGCTGGCAGTGATCCTCGGCTGGGCGATCGGCGGCGAGCCACTGACGCCGCAGATTGCTATCGCCGGAGCGATCATTCTGGCTGCGGTCGTAGTGATCACCGTCACGCCTCAGCGTCAGCCCATCTCAGCGACGGCTGGAAACCCCAGTAAGTCCGCCACTACCACTGATGCACCACTGGCGCCTTCCGCGGATGACCCATCAGTCCATTAAAGCGTAACTGTGAAGGTCGTTCCCTGGCCTGGCGTACTTTCAACATTGATCGTACCGCCGTGCTCTTTGACGATCGAGCGGGCGATCGCCAGCCCCAGGCCCGATTCTCCACTGTCCGAACTACGCGCGCGGTCAGCCCTATAAAAGCGCTCGAAGATGTAAGGCAGGTCTTTGGGCTGGATGCCGCTGCCGGTATCCGCCACGCGGAAGATCGTGCGGCCCGCCTCGTGGTATGCGGAGAGCCGGATTGAGCCGCCCGCCGGTGTATAGCGCAGCGCGTTCGTGACGAGGTTACCGAGCACCTGCGCGATCCGGTCAGGATCGATGGAAACACGCGGCAGGGTTTCACTGGCGTCAATCTCCAGCGTGATGGATCGCTCTTCTGCGCGCGGGGCATGAGCCGCCAGCACCCTCTCCAACAGCGAGCGCGGCTCGACATCCTGCCTGTAAAGGGTCAACTCGCCTGCCTCTGCCAGTGACAGCGTCCGCAGGTCATCGATCAGCCGCCGCAGGTGCAGCGCCTCGTCGTTCATGACGGCGAAGATCGGCTCACTCCCCTTGAGCTTCCCTTCGCTGAGCGACTCGGTGTAGCCAAGGATCACGCTGAGGGGGTTACGCAGTTCATGGGCGATATCCGCCGTCATCTGGCGGCGCAGGTTGTTCTCATGCGCGAGGTCGGCGCTCATCTGGTTGAACGACGCCGTCAACTGGCCGAGGTCGTCCTTTGTGCGGACAGGTACCTGGTAGCCGAGCTCACCGGTGGCGACGCGCTTCGTCGCCTCCTGAAGGTCGCGGATCGGGCGCGAGATCGTCCGTGCCAGCAGTACCCCGATGACCAGCGCGACCACGCTGGCGGTCATGGCGCTCACGCGGATGGCCAGGTTCATCCGGGCAAGAAAATCCCCTTCAGGCGAACCCGGATTGCGATCCGGGCCTTCATCATACAGCATAATCCAGCCGACGGTTTGCCCGCCAGTGACCAGCGGGAGGCTGCGCCTCCGCTCGATTTCGATGACCTTGCCGACGATGTCGGGCCTGCCAAGGATGACACGCCCGGCGGCGTCGGTCACGGTGACGGGGATGTAGCGGCTGCGCCCGGAGTCAGGCCCCGGCTGCCGCAGCACGATCTGCCCCTCCAGCCCTCGCCAACTCCCGTTGACTTCGTAATACTCGATCAACTGGTTCACCAGTTCGGTCTGGTACAGGTCGAGCACAAAGCGGTCGATCTCGCGCCGGGTCTGGAACTGGACGAGCAGGGCGGCGATGATGGACCCGGTCAACCCGACGACCAGAAAAGCGATCGTGAGCTTGGCGGAGAGTGAACGCATCATCAGGAATCCTGCCCAGACACAGAAAAGCGGTACCCGATGCCGTAGACGGTCTGGATATACTGCGGGTTGCCCGGGTCTTCCTCGACTTTAGTGCGCAGGTTGCGGATATGCACATCGATCGTGCGTTCAACGCCCTCAAAGACCATACCGCGCTGTAACCGCTCCAGCAGTTCCCCGCGTGAGAAGGCCCGCCCTGGCGAGGCCATCAGGATTACCAGCAGGTCGAACTCGGAGGGGGTGAGGGCAACGGGGGCGCTGTCTATCGTGACAAGATGCCCGGCACGATCAACCGTGATATTCCCGGCACGCAGCATGTCGGACTCTGCCGGGCCGCGTTCGGAGCGACGCAGCACGGCGCGTACCCGGGCTGCCAGCTCACGCATGCTGAAGGGCTTGGCCAGGTAGTCATCGGCTCCGATCTCCAGGCCAAGCACCCGGTCGTTCTCCTCGATCCTGGCCGTCAGCATGATCACGGGGATGTCAGCTTCCTTGCTGAAGATACGCATGAACTCGTAGCCATCCATCTCCGGCATCATGATGTCGAGGATGATCAGGTCGGGCTTTTCGTGGCGCGCCACGAAAATGGCTTCCCGCCCATCGCTCGCCTCGACAACCCGGTAGCCCTCCTGCTCAAGATAGCTCCTGACAAGCTGCCGCAGGCTTTGCTTATCATCCACGACCAGGATGGTCTTGCTCATGGTATCACCTCTGTCAGTGTGAGAGGGGTGCCCGTTACGGCGCCCCTCTCTGCTCCTATCAGAAACTACCCGCTCAGGGTATGGCGACGAACGCCAGTTCAAGGATGGCGTCCGGCTCGACCGAAGCTACCTGCGGCGGGATGCGGGGGATGGTCACCCCGAAATCGGCGTAGGTGATAGTCGTCGAG
This sequence comes from Anaerolineae bacterium, assembly GCA_020852775.1. GTDB lineage: Bacteria > Chloroflexota > Anaerolineae > Aggregatilineales > UBA3940 > JADZAD01. The sequence continues at coordinate 1,060 of JADZAD010000068.1, read as the reverse complement.
GCGAGGCCCTCCAGCCGGGTTTCCGATACAGGCGTGACCTCCGCCTCAAACGTCACCGGCTTTGTCACATCGTGAATGGTCAGATCGCCACTGATCTGGAAGCTGAACGGCTCCCCGATGGTCACCATTTCGGGCAGGCCACTCAGGCTGGTCGGTGCGAACTCAGCATACTGATATTCCGGACGGCCTGTCTGGAGGATCGCGTCGTGGATGGCGCGGTTGCGGAAGCCGCTGTCGGTCTGCAGGCCGCTCAGGTCAACGCGAATGGCCCCCACGGCGGTGTTTGCCGGCGTGGCAAAGTCCGGGACGAGCGTCCCCTCGACGCCGTTCGTCTTACCGATTACAGTGAACGGGGAACCGTTCAGCACCTCGCCAAGATAGAAACGGGCCTCGGATTCCGCCGCCACAATCGTGAACGTACCCGGCGCGGAAACCTCCGTCGTATCTTCTGCCGCTGTTTCTTCGCCAGTCGAACCCGCGTTGGGGCTGTTTTCGGCTGCAGCGGGCGCTTCGCTCACCACGGTAGGGGCGCAGGCCGTTCCGAGCGCGAGTACCAGCAGGGCGAGCAGCGGCAGGGACAGGACCTTCATCTTCATCAACTCTTCCTCTCTGATAGGTACTATACAGGTTTTCTGTGTGTGAACTGTTCAGGCCGTGTTCACAGAATATGAAGATAGCGCCGGCTGCAGCGCATATCTACTGGCCCGATGCCTGCGACCCGTATCTGAACAATTCGTACATAACTTCCTGACAGTTCCCTAAACAGGCCCGGCTACATTCCCGATATCACTTGATGAAACCCACTGGGGGGGATATGGCTGAAATCACATCGAAAGCAAAAGGCAACAACCTGGAGCGTATCAGACCGTGGCTGGATGCAGCGTTGTTCGCCGCCTTCGTCATCGCCATGGCTCCGCGTTTCAGCGGGCTGGCGGTGCACGAATGGCTGAGTCTGGCGCTGGCGGCTGCGGTGGTCTGCCACCTGCTGCTCAACTGGAACTGGATTGTGGCGGTCACCCGGCGCTTTCTGGACAGCACGCCGTGGCGGGTACGGCTCTCT
>JADZAD010000067.1 GCA_020852775.1 Anaerolineae bacterium | reverse complement strand
CTGCGCGGTACCATCATCGCCGTGTACGCACTCAACCCTGCGGGCCTGCAGGGGCGCACCCGCCAGCCCTACTACCTGGAGGGCGACCCGAATCGTGTCTTCCCTGACCCGGCCCCACAGCCTTTGATCCCCGCCATAAGTCCGGAAATGACATCCGATCTTGAGGCTGCGTACCGCAGCCTGTACGCGCTGATCTCCGCGACTCACCCGGCCTGCCTGCTGGACCTGCATAACGCGACCATCGGGTCGATCCCGTTCGCCTTTCGTGACCCGGTGCTCTACTCGCGGCGCGGCAAGGGCCGCTCGCGCCCACAGGCCCTCGACCTGCAGACGCGGGTCAGCGGGCTGTTTGATGCACTTGGCCTGACGGTGGTCAACGAGTACCCTGCCGACAGCTACATCCGGCGTGGGCTGCATCGCTCGGTAAGCGGCGCGGTACTGAACGGGTTAAGCATCCCCTCTGCAACACTTGAACTCGGCTCATGGATGCATGTCGATCCGGGCGTGGTCGCAGCAGGGCTGACGGTCATCTATAACGCGCTGCGCTGGGCCGGGATGCTGCCCGGCCCGATCCAGCCGGTGGAGGGTGTCCCGGTGCTGCGGCCTGGCTATGCTGTCCGGCGGCATGCCTACCCGGTGATGCCCGCCGCCGGCATCGCCGAGCCTCTCCTCCGCCCCGGTGAGCTGATCGCGCCCGGGCAGGTGCTCGCTCAGGTCCGGGACATCTTCGGCAAACCACTGGGCAGAAACAACGGTCTGCTCAGCGCTGATTTTGAGGGCTTTGTCCTCGGCTGGCGGCACGGCGTCGTGCGTTACAAAGGTGAGACGATCATGACGCTGGGCATCCGCGATGACAGCGAAGCGATCATCGCCTACCCGGAGTAGCACACGCGGGTGCTGGACAACCTTAAGGCTATCCTGTAGAATTGTCGCTGTCATACACTCCCGCCGCACGCGGGGCCATTCTTTGTCACAGGAGTAATCCAGGCACACTATGTTGAAGAAACTAGCTTTCGCACTGGCGGTCGCCCTGGTGGCCGCGGTGCCTGCCAGCGTGGCCCTCGCGGATCGCACCCCCGCGGACTGCGCTGACGGGCAGTGGGAAGTTCGACCGAACCAGACGCTGTACAGCATCGCCTATACCTGCGGCGTGCGTGTCTCCCAACTGGTTGCGGCGAACGGTCTCAGCAACCCGAACCTGATCACCACCGGGCAGATTCTGGTGATCCCGGTGCCGGGTGGCAGCACCACGCCGGCCCCGGCGGCAAGCGCCGCGTCCGGCCAGGCCACGGCTACGCCGCGCCCGGCGAGTACCCCCGCCCCCGCGCTGGCCTCCGGCCCGAACCTGCTCGTGAACGGCGGATTCGAGGAGCCGTACTACCGCCTTTCGACCCCTGAGGTCACTGCGGCGGTCGCAAATGGCTGGTCGATCTGGTTCTATAACGATGCCGGTGCGGTTTATGATGCGCCAGAGTACGAGATTGCACCCCGGCGCAACGATCCGTTCCGTGTTCGTTCCGGTGAGGCCGCCCAGATGTACTTCCGGCCTTACGTGATGCACCTGGCGGGCGTCTACCAGACGGTCGTCGTGCCTAACAACGCCACCGTGCAGTTCAGCGTCTGGGGCCATAGTTGGAGTTCCTTCTGCGATCCGCCGGATGATCAGGGTATGCGCCCATGCAACGCCCGCCTGAGTAATTCGCCGCTCTGGCAGCGTGTGGGCATTGACCCGACCGGTGGCACGGATGCGTTCGCCCCGACTGTGATCTGGTCTTCGGACAAGCTCTCGTGGGACAACTTCAGCCTGTTTGCAATCCAGGCGAAGGCGCAGGGCAACCGTGTGACGGTCTTCACCTACAGCCGCACAGAGTTCCCTTCGCAGGTCAACAACGCCTACTGGGATGACGCTGCGCTGGTCGTAGCCAGATAGATCGGCCTTAGTCCGGCCCTCCGAGCCCTCCTGTGTGACAGGAGGGCTTTTTGTTGCATGTGTGCTCAAGCGCGATCTGCTGTGAGTGGTGTGTGAATACCACTGAGGGTAGTCCACAGGAAACCAGGCGATGCGACATCAGAGATCGATGTCATCGGGAAAGACGACTTCTTCCCTCCCGGTCAGCGTCTGCTCAATACGCTCGATGATGATCGAAAGGTGCGCGTCGTTCGTAGCGAAGTTGAGGTTATCCGCAGGGATCGTCAGCACGGGGCAGACGTTGAACCCGCTGATCCATTCCTCATAATACGAGTTGAGCAGGCCAAGATACTCCGGCGTGATACCGCTTTCCATTGCGCGCGCCCGGCTTCGGATACGCTCCATGAGTACGGGGACATCCGCCTTGAGATATAGCAGCAGATCAGGCCGCGGCAGGCCATCCATCATCTGGTCGTAGAGCTGGCGATAGGCGTGGATTTCGCGCTCAGTCATGTTGCCCAGCATATGCAGCGCCCGCGCGAAGATGTGCGCGTCCTCATAAATACTGCGGTCGATGATCGCCGAGTTCGGGTGCCGGGCCATCTGGCGGTGCTGTGCCGCCCGGTCCCCCAGAAAGTAGACCTGCAGATGGAACGACCAGCGGCACATATCGGCGTAGAAGTCCGGGAGGAATGGGTTGCTGGCAACCGTTTCGTAAGCGCTCTCCCAGCCAAGCCGCGTCGCCAGCCGGTCGGTGATCGTGGTCTTGCCCGCGCCGATGTTCCCGGCGACCAGCACGAAGTACTTGCCGGTGGAGAGCGCCGGGTGGGCTGAATACCTGCGTGGTGTGTCCATTTGCCCTCAGTCAGTCGATCAGAAGCCGTAGGCGGCCAGGAATGCAGCGCGTGCCTCCGGGCTGGAAGCGGTGAGCACGAATATCCAGTCACCGTTGCCCCAGGAAGCGTGATACTCGTTGGCGAAGGTGAAGCAGGTGCCATTACGCTGGCCCAGCGCCGGATCGTAGCCGACTTCGGTCGCGTTCTGGGGCAGCACGGAGAGCGCGTAGTCAATCTGACCCTGGCTGAGCTGCCTGATCCGGAGCGTTACGTCACCCTGCGGCCCCTGGTAGAGCGCCACGTCAACGCCTGTGTCTGCCTCCGTGGCGGGCCCGCTGACGCGCAGAAAGTCCCCGGCGTTCGGGACGAACAGGTCAGCAGAGGTTACTCCGCTGCCTCCGCAGCCTGCCAGTACGATCACGGCGAGCGCAAGCAGAACAGGCAGCCACCAGCCGGAGGACAGAATGGATTGATACCTGGCGTTCACTGGCTGTACCCCCTTGCCATCAGGCAGGCCCCTGCCCTGGTTCAGATGCGCTTCCACCAGATACCCGTACATTCGGGCAGGATCAATAGCTTTTCACGCAGGACGCGATCGGCCAGTTCATCACCGAAAAAGAAGCGAGCCAGGCGTTCGGCTTCCTCCAGCGACTCGAAGCGGTAGTCCGTGCGGATCGCCATCGCGGAGAAGCCGAGTTCCTCCTCAAGATGCTGGTAGAGTGTGCGGAGTTCTTCCGCCGGTGGCGCAGGTGTCTCCGACCCCGTGCCCAGCGTCTCGATTACTATCGCCACACCGCCGGGCCTGGCCACCCGCAGCATCTCCCCCAGCGCCGCGTTGATATCCGCCTGCCATGACGGTGTGAACATCAGGTGACCGAAACTCCAGCCTTCGATAGCGACATCCGCGCAGGCATCCTCAACCGGAAGCGCGCGGTTGTCGCCCGCAGCGGTCTGCCAGTTCGCAAGGCCCATCCGCTCCAGCCGGGCCCGTGCCACAGCAAGCATGTGTTCGGATTTGTCGTAGGCACGGATTCGGGCGACATGCGGGGCCAGCATCACCGTAAGGCGCCCCGTCCCCGCCCCGAACTCCACCACCTCCGCGTTGTTGAACCGGGCGATGTTATGCAGTGCGCGGGGCAATCTGCCTTCGTAGTCCTCACGGGTGACAAGGGCTTCATACTCCACAGCGTGATGGGCGTAGATATTCTCAAAGTGGTCATCGGCCATGTTGGTTTCTCCTGAGAGGCACGATGGATGATCGAACAAAAATGGGCGGTTGTCAAGAAACCGCCCATCAGTCACTTCAGGCATGCGCCCCGGGTACTGCAAGCGTCAGCACTCGCTGTAGCCGCAGGCATAGCACTTACGGCAGCCTTCTTCGTTCACTACCGCCGCCTGTCCACATTCCGGGCACAGATCGCCGATTGTGAAGGCCATCTGACCGGGCGCGGGGGCCGTGGGCGGAGCTTCCTCAGTGGGCTCTGCCGCCGGGTTACTCTCGATGTGCGTGTGCATCACACCGACCGGCTCATGGAGGTACTTCTCCAGCACCTGTGCGATACCATCAGGCAAAGAACGCACCCGATTCGGGCCAAGGCCCAGCGAGCGCCCCCCGCCGATACCTTCCAGTTGTCCGATGATCTCGGTCAGCCGCTCACGCGGGGGGACAGGGGAGTTCAGCCGCAGGATGAAGCTGATCAGGCGGCCAATCGCCTCGCTGACGGCAGCAGTGTCGCTGCCCGCCTTTGACGTATGCAGGAAGACCTCAAACGGCTGGTCGCCCCCGTTTTCATTCACCGTGACGAAGGTCGTCCCGACCGGGGTCTTGATGCGGTACGTGTAGCCTTTGAGGACTGTCGCACGCGGTTTCTTCGGCTCATTCCCGAAGAGCGGCAGTTCCGCGGGGGTGGTGCTGATACCCGGTCGTGTCTGTGAAACTGCCGGGACTGCGGCCTTCGCGGGGGCAGGCACAGCCTGGGCCATCGTATGCGCAGGCTTCTCTTTGCCGTCCTTCGATTCCTCACGCGCCTGAATGGTCTGCGCGGTCTCAAGCACAACCTTATCCCGTGAGCCTGCCACATACACGGTCATGCCTTTGCAGCCAAGCTCCCAGCCGAGCATGAAAGCATCGGCGACATCCTTTACCGTAGCTTCCGCCGGGAAGTTGCAGGTCTTGGAGATCGCGTTTGAGACGAAGCGCTGCATCACACCCTGCGTGCGAACATGTTCTTCCGCCGTGATATCGTTGGAGACCACAAACGTATGGCGCAGTGCCTCCGGCACTTCACTCATGCCCTGCACCGACCCGGTGACGTTGACTTTTTCAATGATCTTCTGGCGGGCCGCCTCATCGATCCCCGCCCTGATCAACGCCTGCTCAAAGAGCGGGCTCGTATACTGAAGCTGCCTGCGGGTGCCATGGTCATCAAAGTAGCGGACATACGCCAGCGCGAAGACCGGCTCGCAGCCGTACCCTTCGACGCCTGCCACCGTTGAAATTGTGCCGGTCGGGGCGATGGTCGTCTGTGCTCCGTTACGTATGCCGTAACGCAGAATGCCTTCACGCAGGCCTTCCCACTCGATCAGCGGGCGGCCCCAGTCGTGCCTGCAGGGCACCATCGGCTGCGGAATCTCCCACTTCAGGTCTGCCGGATCGTACAGGCTGCCCCGGATCGCCAGGAAGGGGCCACGCTCACGCGCCAGTTCGACGCTCGTCCGCATAGTGTGATACTGGACGAACTCCATCACCTGGCTGGCGAATTCCTGCCCCTCTTCGCTGCCATACCGCACACCGAGCATATACATCATGTCGCTCAGGCCCATGATGCCCAGCCCGATACGGCGTACACGCTGGGCCGCAATCTGCAGTGCCGGGACGGCGGGCACGTAGGCATTGGCATCGACCACGTCATCAAGGAAGCGGGCCGCGAGTTCGACGCTCTCACGCAGCTTTTCCCAGTCCACTCGGCCATCTGCGGTCACATGCTGTGCCAGGTTCACCGAGCCGAGGCAGCAGTTCTCGTTCGGCCCCAGCCACTGCTCGCCGCAGTTATGTGCCACCAGCCCGTTAGCAATCATGCTGCGTGTCTGAGGCTGCGACAGGTCGTACACGTCCGCAAACCCCGCGTCTTCCACCCGCATAACCGTATCTGCAAACATCTCCGTGGCACTGCGACGCTTCTGGCTGGCGATGAAGGCCTCAAGCCGGTTCTGCCGGGCTTCATCCGCAAAGCCGATCACCTCAGCGAAGCGGTCGCGGTTAGCGCGCCCTAACACCAGTTCATACTGCGGCTGATAGTGATAGTCCTTCTGTCCACCATGCCCGTCCGGCATCGCCTTGCTGCCGGCTGTGCGGCGCAGGTACAGCCGCGCCACGATTCCAAAGTTACTGAGGAGCAGTTGCACATCCTCAAGCAGCCCACGGGAACTGCTTGCCAGCCGAACAGTGCAATCCCGTTTCGATGCGTTAACCAGAACAGTGCCATCCGCCGTGAACAGCCCCTGCAGGAAGCCAACTACTGCGTCACGCGGGGCCGCCCAGATCGCCTCCGGTACACGCTTGAAAGGCGCCTTGACAGGGAGCACACCCAGTGAGGTGAAGAACGCAAAAGGAAGGCGGCCATAGGTCAACTGCCACAGGTCGCCAAGCTGATGCGCGTGGCCCGCCCCGAACCACTCACGCAGTGTCGCATGAAGACGCTCATAGACCAGTTGATCAGAGAAGACGAACCCTACCGGGCTGTTGCTGCTCTCGGAGAGCCAGCCGTCACCGACAAGGAAACCGGTAACCATGCCCAGTCCGTGCGACCATGCAGCGGGCAGATGGCTGTACTGTGCCTCAAAATCTGCGCGCTGTACGGTGTTCCCGCTGGCGAGATCTCCAGCGAGAGCCATTTCAACCTGCCGCTCACGCAGAGCTTCACGGTTGGGCAGTGCGGCGTTGCGGCTCCAGGCCCCTTCCCCGCTCTGCAGCAGGACGTGGTCACCGGGCTTCAGGTCTTTCAGTTCGACATAACCAGAGGGCGTAAGGAAGCGGTGATCCGGGGTTGCCGTCACATGGTAGCCCTGGCGCGTTATCAGCGTCATGACCGGGGCCTGCGGGCGGGTCATCCACGCGGGTGTAGCCGGGCGCAGCGCGACACCACGCGCAGCACCAGGCGCAGCACCATCATCCTGTGGTGCACGGTCATCCGCCGCGATGAAGGGCGCAAGCCCACCGTTCGCCAGGTCTTCTATCCTCAGCAGGCCGTACTCAGTCGCAATGCGGGTATCCCCGACGAGGCACGGGTTTGTCGCTTCCAGCCGGTACAGGTGCGGAACCGGGTTGTCACGATTGGCGGCATCAAGGAACAGCACACCCGGCTCGCCATTGTGATGGGCGTGCCTGACAATCAGATCCCAGATGTCACGGGCACGCACCGTCTCCCAGACGCTGCCATCGTGCGGGTTAATCAGATCGAAGTCGGTGTTATCCTTGACCGCCTGCATGAATTTATCAGTGACACCAACCGAGATATTAAAGTTGGTGATGTGGCTCTCGCTCACCTTACAGGTAATGAACTCGCGGATGTCCGGGTGATCGACCTGCAGCACCGCCATGTTCGCGCCGCGGCGCACCCCACCCTGCGCGACTTCACCAAAGGCCTGGTCATACACACGCAGAAAGCCGAGCGGTCCGGTCGCCTTGCCGCCACTGCTGGCGACAAAGTCGCCCCTGGGGCGCAGGCGGCTGAAGGAGAACCCATTGCCACCGCCTGTCTGCTGGATCAGCGCGGCGTTACGCAGCGTCTGGAAGATGCCATCATCAGAGCGGCCCATGTCGTCATCGATCGCCAGCACGAAACAGGCCGCCAACTGCCCCAGCGGCGTCCCGGCCCCGGTAAAGGTCGGGGAATTGGGGAAGAAACGTTTGCTGGTCAGCAGGTCGTAGTACGACTCGGCCACGGCCTGCCGGTCACCGCCGTGGCTGTCCTCCGGTTCAGCGACGTACCATGCCACGCGCCAGAACATCTCGTCAATCGTTTCGGCGGGTTCGCCGTCCGGCCCACGGCGCAGGTAGCGCCTGGTCAGGACGGTGCGGGCATTCTCAGAGAGCTCAATCGGACGGGCTGACGCCGGGCGCATACCCCGACGGAGGGTTCCATTGGGTGAATCGGTCTTTTCTACCGGTTCGGTCTGGTCAACCATGATAGCACTCCTCAGAAGCAAAGCCAGCCGGCTGCGCACGCTTGCAGCCGGGTCACACGTGGAACTCGGATGGCACTAACTGTTGAATGACAACTGCGGGCGGATCTTCCGCTCTCTCATCAGCCGGTCGATCTCATCGCGCACCGCGATCAGGTCGTCCAGGCCGAGGAACACGATAGCGTAGCGGATATATGCTATCTCATCAACCTCCCTCAGCCCGGCGATCACCATCTCACCGATCAGCCGGCTGGGGACTTCATCCGTGTGAAGCTCCTGCAACTGCGCCTGAATACCACGCACCAACCTGTCGATGGTGGAGGGGGGGATTGGGCGTTTGGCGCAGGCAAGTTCGATGCCATGCCGGACTTTGTCCGGGTCAAACGGCTCGCGGTACGGCGGCAATCCATCTCCCCCCCCTTTGACGATCAGGGGCAGATGGCTCTGGACATGTTCCGCCGTGGTGAAGCGGCGTGAACACAGCCGGCACTCCCGCCGCCGCCGGATTTCGCCCCCGGCAGGGTCGGCAGACGTATCGACCACCCGTGTATCAGGATGACCACAGTAAGGGCACAGCATGGCTCACACACTCGCTTGAACAGCACGTTCTGCACGGGCAAAGCGGGATGCAATCATCCGCACAGGATTAGACCAAATGATCGCATTTTTGCCTTACCACCAGAGCATAGCATGGGGTTGCAGAAGGCCGCAACCACCTTCAAGGCGGGCAACCTTAAAACTTCCGGGGCCGAGATTTTTTTAAGGTTCATGCCGCGAAACACCCTCTGGCAGTTCCGCAGCAGGCTTCCGGAAGGGCCGGCAGGAATGTGGTATGATCGGCTGTGAAAGCTGGCGGGAGAAGACCCGCCGCATTGATGAACGGAGCACAGTGGAATGGCAGTTCGAGTGACGTTTGTCTGCATGGGAAATATCTGCCGCTCTCCGATGGCGGAAGCCGTCTTTGCACACATGGTGAGCGAGGCCGGGCTTTCCGGACAGATCACGACTGACTCCTGTGGAATTGGAAACTGGCACGAAGGGCAGACCGCCCATACCGGCACACTTGATGTCCTGAGCAAGCACCAGATTCCCTATGATGGGCGTGCCCGCCAGATCAGGGCGCACGATCTGGCGGCCGAATATCTGATCGCGATGGACCTTGAGAATGTCACAGGGATCAAGCGCCTGGGCGCCGCGCAGGGCGAAGTCGCACTCCTGCTCGATTACGCCGACGGCATCGAAGAGATGGAAGTCCCGGACCCGTACTTCAACGGCCGGTTCGACCATGTTTACAGCCTGGTCACCGCCGGTTGCCAGGGCCTGCTGGATCACATCCGCGCCTATCACAATCTGTGACCCTCCCCGCCTCTCTGCTGAACGCAATCAGCGCTCAGCTGCTCGCAGCGGGCGCCTCCTCCCCGGTGCGGCGGGCCAGCCCGGTGGGCGGCGGCGACATCAACGAGGCGGCACTGGTTGAAACCACACAGGCCTGCTACTTCGTCAAGTGGCACAGAAACCCACCGCCCGGTTTCTTTGAAGGCGAGGCCGACGGCCTGCAGCGCCTGGCTGCCAGCGGCGCGATTCGTGTCCCGTGGGTGATCGGGGCCGGGGCCGCAGAGGGGGCGTCCTTTCTGATCCTCGAATGGATCGAGCGCGGGGGGAAGACGCCTGCCGCGGCGGAACTGCTGGGCCGGCAGCTTGCCGCCCTGCACCGCCCACCACTGCCTGCGTTCGGCCTCGACCGGGACAACACACTCGGCACCCTGCCCCAACCGAATACCCCCCGCACGTCGTGGATGGCGTTCTACCGCGATCAGCGCCTTGGCGTGCAGCGTGACCTTGCCGCACGGAACGGGCTGCTCCCCGCGGAACGAGCCCGCCGGCTCGACAGGCTGATGGGGTCGCTCGACCACTGGATCAATGAGGCAGCGGTATGGCCCGCCCTGCTCCACGGCGACCTGTGGGGTGGCAACTGGATCGTTAGCGCGGACGGCGGGCCGGTGCTGATCGACCCGGCGGTCTACGCAGGCGATCGCGAGATGGACCTGGCGATGGCGTCGCTTTTCGGTGGCTTCCCGGAGCGCTTCTTCGCGGCATATGCCGAGGCGCTCCCGCTGCCACCCGGCGCGGCGGAACGCCAGCCGCTGTACCAGCTATACTATCTGCTCTGCCATCTTAACCTGTTCGGCGAAGGGTACGGCGGCCCGGTGGATCGCATCCTGCACGGCTACGCCCCGCACTGACCGGCTGGCGTTTTCGTTTCCGGGCCGGGGTGTGTACAATCCGGGCTTATCGTCCCCATTGAAGCAGGAAGCCGCTGTGCTGCCCACTCTCTCTGACAGCCTCGCCCGCATGGAACGCCTGATCACCCGCCCGGCGGAATCCTACACTGACCCGCTCGAACGGCAAGCCGAGTTCAGGCGTCGCCTCGACCGTACCCGCGCACTCTTCGCCTGCCTCGGTGACCCGCTCTCCGCCTTCCCGAAGGGCGCCATCCACATCACCGGCACCTCCGGCAAGGGCTCGGTGGCGATGTTCTGCGAGTCGATCCTGCGGGAGCACGGCCTGAAGGTCGGGACGCACACCTCGCCCTACCTGCAAACCCCGCTTGAAAAGGTGCGCGTGGATGGGCGTGTCGCCCCCCCGGAGCGCGTCATCCCGCTGGTGGAGCGCGTGCTCGGAGCCGTCACACAGGTGCAGCACGACCGGCCCGACCTTGGGCAGCCGCACTACGCCGAGGCCTGGTTCGCGCTGGCGGCGCTCGATTTCGCCGAACAGGGCTGTGACGTGGCGGTAATCGAAGTCGGGATGGGCGGGCGCTACGACTGCACCAACATCCTCAGCGGCGGCGTGAGCGTGATCAACAGCGTGCACTACGACCATGTGCGGGTGCTCGGCGAGACCCTCCCGGAGATCGCGCACCACAAGGCCGGGATCATCAAGCCCGGCCTGCCAGCGATCGCCGGGGTGATGGCCCCGGAGGCGCTGGCGGTGGTTGAGGCGGAGGCCCGGCAGCAAGGCGCGCCATTGAGCCGCCTCGGGTATGAGATCACCTGTACGCCCCTCGCGCAGGGGCCGGATGGCGAGGCCTTCAGCTACCGGAGCAGCACCCTGGCGCTTGATGGCCTGCGCACGCGCCTGATCGGGGCGCACCAGATTAACAACGCCGCCGCCGCGCTGGCGGCCTGTGAAGCACACGCCGCCCTGACCGGCATGCCACTGGACGCGCAGGCGGCGCGGCGCGGGATCGAGCGGACGCGCTTTGCCGGGCGGATTGAGGTCATCCCGGGGGTGCCATCGGTGCTGCTGGATGGGGCGCATAACGAGGAGAAGATCGCGGCGCTGGTGCAGGCGATCCGCGCCAGCCTCAGGCCGCGGGGCAGGGTGATCGCCGTGGCCGCGCTGCTCGAAAGCAAGAACGCCGGCCCGATCGCCGCGATGCTGGCCGGGGCCGCCGACCAGATCATCACCACCGAGACGGCAGTGCGCGGCAAGCCAGCGATCACCGCCGCCGACCTCGCTGCGCTGATCAACCAGGCCGCACCCGGCAAAGCCGAGGCGGATAGCCGCCCGCAGCAGGCGCTTGACCGCGCCCTGGCGCTGGCCGGGCCGGATGACCTCGTCGTGGTGACTGGCTCGCTTTACCTGATCGGCGAGGTACGCTCGCGCTGGTTCCCCGTCGAGCGGATCATCGCACAGAGCACGATGTTCCCGCAGCCCTGAGCCGCTTACAGGCCCGTCCTCCCTGTCAGGCCCCGGCCTTCGATTCTTCACTGGTCGGGAGCTGCATCCGTACCGTCGTTCCCTGCCCCGCCTGGCTCTCGATATGCAGGCTCCCGCCGTGGCGCGTAATGATGCGCTGGGCGATCGGCAGGCCAAGACCGAACCCCGGGGTGCTGTGCATCACATCCCTGCGCCAGAACGTCTCGAAGGCCCGCGGCAGATCTTCCGCGGCGATGCCGGGGCCCGTGTCCTGCACGCTGATTGACAGGCAACTGCCCAGCACCCCGGCACTGACGTGAATGTGCCCGCTCCTGGGGGTGTACCGGTAAGCATTGTCCAGAATCTGTGTCAGGGCAGCCACCAGAGCATCGAAGTCGCCTG
>JADZAD010000066.1 GCA_020852775.1 Anaerolineae bacterium | reverse complement strand
GTCACCGGCGGAGGCAACGCCTGGATGGGCGGCTATATCGTCGGCTGGACGCAGCGGCAGGATATCCGCCACGCGGCGGCCTGCGCGAGCGTCTCGGCGGCGATGGTGATCGAGCAGGTGGGCCCCCCGGCGATCACCCCGGAGAAACTGGCGCGGGCGCGCGCCCTGTATGACCAGATACTGCCCCACATCCAGCCGATCGAGGAGTGGTGAAGTTCGTTCTCGACCGGCTGGTTGTGTGGTTGTTTCGCCTGTTTTGCAACTCAGGAGGAAATCCGATGAAAGACGATTCCCCGAACGGCATGATCGCTCAGACCGCGAGCCTGGGCAACCTGATCCGCGATGAATTCGACGCCTGTAACGAGCGCGTGCTGAAGTTCATACCGGACAGTGATCTCAGGAAAATGGAGCATGTCGTGATCGCCGGCTGTGGTGACTCGCACATGTCCGGCCTGGCGACCGAATTCGCCTTTGAGCAGATCGCTGGCATCCCAACTGAACCGTTCAATTCGCTTGACGGGGGGCGCTACAACGCGCCTTTCGTACAGCCGAACACTATCATGTTCGCCATCTCCGTCGGCGGCGACAAGATGCGGACTGTCGAGGTGGCGGCGCGGTTCCGCAAGTTCGGCGCGACTACCGTCGGGGTGACGGCCCATCCGGACAGCGCGCTGGGCAAGCGCGTCAACCTGATCCTCGACTGCACCATTCCTGGCCACAAGCCCTCGCCGGGGGTGCGCTCGTACCGTGTCTCACTGCTGATGCTGTGGCTGCTGGCGATCCGCCTCGGTGAGGTGCGCGGCAAGCTCAGCAAGCAGGAAGCAGCTGCCCTGCGCGCTGAACTCAAGGCGACGGGAGATGCCTGTGACGCGACGGTCGATGCGAACCACGACAAAGCACTGGAGATCGCCAGGGCCTTCAAGGATCAACCAATCTATGTCTTTACCGGGCATGGCCCGAACTATGCGAGTGCGCTCTTTGGGGCGGCGAAGGTGATCGAAGCCGCCGGGCAGCACGCAATGGGCCAGAATACCGAGGAATGGTGCCATCTGCAGTACTTCACCAATGTGATGGCCGACACCCCGACCTTCATGATCTCCCCCGGTGATCGTGGCCACAGTCGTGCCGCTGAGGTGATCGAACCGATGGCGCGGCTGGGCAGGCAGGTTGTCGCGGTTGTGCCGGAAGGCGACACACTGATCGCGCCGAAGGCGAAGTACGTGATGCCGGTTGTTGGCAAGGTTGGCGAGTTGTTCAGCCCGATGGTCTACGCCATCCCGAGCGAGCTGTTCTCCGCGCATCTGTCTGACGTGGTGGGCAACCCGCCGTTTCGCCGCCCGAGTGAAGGCCGGTTCGCGGCCTACGCCGGGGGCAACACGATCTTCACCAGCGTCGTTAATGAAGGTGACGGCTGGTAGGCCTCGCCCGTGGGTGAGGCAACACACCGGGGGACAGCACTGTGCTGTCCCCCGGTTGATTCACCCCGCAGGCGCGATATCTGTGCGGGCTACATCTTCCTGCGCAGGTTTTCGATATTGTCCTGCACGACCTCGGCGCGTGGGTCACCCAGTGCGTGGAGGATGCGGTAGCTGCGCTGATAGTGGTCAAGCGCAAGCTGCAGCGAGCCGGTGCGCTCATGGAGCAGGGCGATGTTGTTCAGCGTGGAGGCCGGTCCGGGCCGGTCGGTGAGCCGTTCCTTCAAGGTCAGGCTGCGCCTGAAGCAGATCAAGGCGCGTTCCATATCGCCCTGGTTGAAGTAATGCACCCCGATGTTGTTGAGCGCCTGCGCCTGTCCGGCTTCATCCGACTGGTTGCTGAATGTGGCGAAACTACGCTGGTAGGCTTCAAGCGCTTCCGGATCACGGCCCTGTGCCTCGTAAATAGTACCGATGTTCAACCACGTCTGGGCCTGCCCGCGCCGGTCTCCGAGTTCGCTGAACAGATCGAACACCCGCTGGAAGCTGCTCAGCGCGTCGTCCCAGCGTTTCTGGCGATACAGCACCCCGGCAACATTGTTCAGCGTCTCGACAATATCTTCGCGGATCCCCATTGTCTCCCGCAGGGAAAGGCTGCGGCGATAGTATTCTTCCGCGTCCCCGTATCGCCCTTCGCGCTCCAGCAGCGCGCCGATGTTGTTCAGGGCGGCGGCTTCACTGGAGGGGTCGCTCAGGCTCTGGCTGATCCGCAGGCTGCGCTCAAAGTGGCGGCGGGCTTCCTTCAGGTCGCCGAGCATCGTCAGCGCGAAGCCCAGATCGTTCAGGTACTGGTGCTCACGCATGACGTCGCCGTCTTCAAACGCCTGATTAACCGTCTCAGTGGTCAGACGCACCAGGCTGCCCCACAGCCCGCTCTGCTCGAAGTAGCTCAACAGGGCATCAGCGAACAGGCTGGCCAGCACCGGGTCGGCTTTGCTGGCGTGACGGTAGGCCGCCATAATCTGTCCGATTTCCGCGTCGATCTGCTGCCGGGCGCCACTCGCCATCTCAACCAGCGCGAGGTAGTGATCGCGGAGGCGTGTCGCGGCCTGGGCAAGCTCGTGCTGCTCCACCTGGGCACGCAGCGGGTCAAACAGGGCCGGGTGCAGGCTGTAGAGGTCGCCGGGCATCGGCTGGATCAGCGCCGCCTCCGCCAGCATTCTGAGCAGCCGCTGAGCCTCTTCAGGGCTGACATCCCAGCACGCCCCGGCTGCTGCAACTGAGAACGGTGCGCCTGAACCGGCTGAGAACGCCGTGAGCAGCCCTGCGCGCTTCAACTGAACGCCGCCAAAACGAGACAGCACGATCTTCATCACCAGCATGAGCG
>JADZAD010000065.1 GCA_020852775.1 Anaerolineae bacterium | reverse complement strand
GAAAAGGGCCTGCTTCTCACATGCTTCCACAAGGGAAGAGAGGAGAGAGACAACATGGCAACCCAGTTTACCATTGAAATCGGCCATCAGCCGGGGACACTCGCCCGGATCGGGCGTCTGATGGGCCAGGCAGGGGTCAATATTGAGGCGATCCAGGGGCTCGTCATCGAACGTAAGGGGCTGGTACAGTTCGTGGTGGACAAGCCCGACCTCGCCGAGCAGGCGCTCAGGGACACAGGCTTTACCTACCGGACACGTGACGTGCTGCTGGTGGACGTCATGAATGAGCCGGGTACCCTCGGTGACGTGGCGCTCGTCATGTCAGAGGCCGGGATCACCGTGGATGCCGTCTATATCAGCATGAATGGGCGGCTGGTGATGAGCGTCGATGACCTCGACGGGGCGATACAGGTGGCGCATGGCATGGCGGTGCTCTGACACCGCCCTCTATAGAAGGAGCCTATCATGGCGGTGAACGAACACTACGAACTGGCAGGGCACAAGCAGTATCACATCCAGTGCGGGCCGGGTGACATCGGTAAGTATGTCCTGCTGCCCGGCGACCCCGGGCGTATCAGCCTGATCGCCAGCCTGCTCGACGATGTACGGGAGGTCGCCTATAACCGTGAGCACCGCACCATTACCGGGACGTACAAGGGCATCACCGTCAGCGCGACCTCAACCGGGATGGGCTGCCCGTCCACGGCAATTGCCGTCGAGGAGTTGATCAAGGCCGGCGCGAAGGTGCTGGTGCGTGTTGGCTCGACTGCCGGGATCGCGGATCGCGTCAGTGACGGCGACTACATCCTGCCAACGGGCGCGGTGCCGCTAGAAGGGGCGAGCCCGATCTACCTCGACAACGATCCATTCGCGCATGTGCCGGATTTTGAGGTGCTGCGGACACTGCATGACGTCGCCAGTGAGACGGGCAAGCGGGTGCATACCGGGGTGGTGCTGGTGCACGACGCTTTCTACGCGGAGACCGACGCCTTCCTGGAACGCTGGCACAGCCGCAACGTGGTGAGCGTCGAGATGGAGTCCTCGATCCTGTTCCTGATCGGCACCCTGCGAAAGGTACGCACGGCGGCCTTCCACCTGGCAGGGGGCAACCTGATGACGAAATCCCGCGCCAACTGGACGCCCGCGGAACTCGAAGCGGCTCGCGCCACCCAGCACCGCGTCGTGCTGGAGGCCTTCAAACGCCTTGACGACATGGGGATTGTATAGGGGAGCTTCCAGCGGCCAGACACCAGTCTCCAGCAGGGGCGACCCATGGGTCGCCCCTGCTGCCTTGATATTCTTCATGCCTCTGATAGCGTTACCCTGTGCTGACCAGCTATCGGAGACTAAGAACTAATAACCAATAACTGGAGACTGGAGACTGGCAACTGGAGACTGACCGCTACCGTGTTAGCGTCTCCAGCATCATCGGGATAAAGCGGCTTTCGTCCGCCCAGAGCGCGACGTGCGCGTTGGGAGGCTGTTTGCCGCGATGGTGTGTGTCGATCACACAGCGTCCGACCGTCGCCGCGCCCCCGGTCTCGATGTCCACGTGCACATGCACCGTGCGGATCATTTCGCGGTCTACCAGCGCCAGCACCGCCAGCGCGTCATGCACCGGCGTGGTGTGCGGACGGGCCATCGGCTGGCCCGCGTCATAGGCATGGATGCGCCGCTCGGTGAAGACCGCGGCGGCGGTGGCGGCAGGGGTGCCGCTGGCTCGCAGTGTCGCGCAGTCATCCAGCGAAGTCAGCACCTGATGGGTAGCGTCGGTGGTGATGTGCGTGATCCGCCCGATACTGCTCCCGAAGACCACACTCGCCGCCTCCGGGTCACACCAGAAGTTGAACTCCGCTGCCGGGGTGATGTTCCCGACTTCGTGCGCCCCACCGATGATCACCAGTT
Source organism: Anaerolineae bacterium (assembly GCA_020852775.1). Lineage (GTDB taxonomy): Bacteria > Chloroflexota > Anaerolineae > Aggregatilineales > UBA3940 > JADZAD01. Next base: position 649 of record JADZAD010000065.1, on the reverse strand, counting down.
CCGGGATGCGCTCCGCGAGGCGCGGCTCCTTCTTCAGCGCGGCGGCGATATTCGTCAGGGGCCCGACCGCCACGAGGATCGTCTCCGGCCCGGTGGGGCCCAGGTAGTACTCGCTGAGGAAGCTCACCGCGTGCTGTACCTGCGCCTTCGAGCGCGCCGCGGGGATATCAAGATAGCGGCCGTGGATCTCGACGACATGCTCATCGTCAGTCCGCCCGCCGGGCACAGTGTGGCGGGCAAGCGGTGTCGCCATCCCCCGGTAGACCGGGATACGCGCCCCGATGTGGTCGAGGACGCGCAGGGTATTCTCGGTGGTGTACTCAATACCGGTGTTCCCGGCAACGGTCGTCGCGGCGACCAGTTCAAGGGCGGGATGCAGCGCGGCGCACATCAGTGCGACGGCATCATCCGTGCCGGTATCAACGTCGAGGATCAGCTTCTGCGGCATACAGGGCTCCGGTGGGTATGGAGAACTGCCGCAATTGTGCCACCGGGTTCCGGAACTGAAAAGACCCCGGAGCCACCTTTGCAGGTTTGGGGTCTTTTCAGCGAAGGGGATTATCGTTCAAGCAGGCTTTCGGCCCGCTGGGAAAGCATCTTTATCCACCAACAGTGTAAGGCTGTTTTGCTGCTGAGACAAGTACCTTTT
>JADZAD010000064.1 GCA_020852775.1 Anaerolineae bacterium | reverse complement strand
GAGGAACTGATCGCCTCGGAAGCCTCAGCGCGTGCTGCCATTGAGGAGACCGCCGAGGTGCGCGAAGAAAGCCAGGCCAAGGCCCGGGAGAAGTACAATCTCCCCGGTGCAGATGGTTCTGAAGACGCACAGTCCGACGATTACAGGCTATCCAGCCAGTAGAGTTCTGGTCGTCCGCGGGCTGGGAACCGTCTCCTCAGCCCGCGATTTGTCACTGATGGCGGACAGTCCCATCAAGTCGTGGTAGGTCTATGATAGAGATGTTCACTCCGCGCTGGCGGAAAGTCGTTCGGGACATTCTGGAGAACAAGCCTCGCACGCTGCTCGTCACGCTGGCGATCGCCGTCGGGGTGTTCGCTTTCAGTGGTGTGTTCATCACGCGGGACGTCCTGATCAATGATATGGACGCCTCCTTCCGCGAGATCAACCCGGCCACTATCACCATGGCAGTATTCACCCCCTTTGAAGAGGGACTGGAACGCACGATCGAGGGGATCCCGGGTGTCGCGCAGGCGGAGGGCCGTATCCAGTATTCGGTACAAATCCAGAGCGGGACAGACACCTGGAGCAATCTCGACCTGTTCGCCGTGCGTAACTTCAACACCCTCGCGGTGAACACGTTCGAGGTTGAGCAAGGATCATTCCCCCCGGAGCGGCGTGAAATCCTGCTGGAGCGCACGGCGCTGGCCTTCCTGAACAAGCAGGTTGGTGACATGGTGCTGGTCGAACTACCGGACGGCACGCAGCGAGAGCTGGTGATCGGTGGGGTCGTGCATGACCTGAACGCGATCCCGGCGAATCTTTTCCCGCAGTTCACCGGCTACGCCTCGATGGAGACGGTGCGCTGGCTCGGCTATTACGGAGAGTTGAACTACCTGAACATCGTCACGGACCCGGACATCCGTACAGTGGAAGAAGTGCAGGTGGTTGCTAACCGGGTTACTGACCGGCTGGGAAGCTACGGGTACGTCATCGGCTTCGCGCAGACGCTGGAGCCGGGGCGGCACTGGGCCTCGGATATCGTCTCCGGGTTCGTCACGGTGCTGGGCATCCTCGGCTTCCTCTCGCTTGGCCTCAGCGCCTTCCTCGTGATCAACACGATCTCGTCGATCCTCGCCCAGCAGAAGCGGCAGGTCGGCATGATGAAGGCGGTCGGTGCGCAGGCACGGCAGGTGGTTGGGGTGTACCTGGTGATGTCCGGTATCTTCGGCGGGCTGGCGCTGGTGATCGCCGTGCCGGTGGGCTATGGCCTGGCTGTTGGCCTGACCACGGTGCTGGCCACCTTCCTGAACGTCAATGTCAGCAACTTCTACATCCCCGGCTGGGTGCTGGCTGCGCAGGTGCTGACAGCTGTCGGCACCCCGCTGCTGGCGGCGTTTGTGCCTGTCATGATGGGCACACGCATTACGGTGCGCGAGGCCGTCAGCGACTACGGCATCGGCGATATGCAGACACGCGAAGGCCTGATCGATCGCCTGATCACGACCATCCGCGGGCTGCCTCGCCCGACGATGCTCTCAATCCGCAACACCTTCCGGCGCAAGGGGCGGCTGGCGCTGACGCTGGTCACGCTGACAGTTGCCGGGGCGATCTTCCTCTCAGTGCTCAACCTGCGCTCATCGGTCGGAATCGAGCTGGACACGATCTTCAAGGTCTTCGGTTACGACGTGCAGATGGTCTTCAGCGAGCCGCAGCCCGTCACCCGAATCCAGCGGGTAGCAAGCCTTGTGCCGGGCGTGACCCGCATCGAGGGCTGGGGATTCGGCAGCGCCCTGCCCTTCCAGCCAGACGGCACCGAGGGTAATGACTTTACGATCTTCGCGCCGCCCATCGATACGCCGTTTGTCGTGCCCACGATGGAGGAAGGCCGCTGGCTGGAGGAAGGCGACACGAACAAGCTGGTGCTCAGCCGGCAGGTCGTGCGTGATAACCCGTATCTGCAGGTTGGTGATACCGTCAAGCTCGATGTGAACGGCGATAGCTATCGCTTCGAGATCGTCGGCATCATGAGCCTGACCGGGCCGCCGTTCGCCTACGCGAACTTCGACTACATCACCCGGCTGACCGGCGCACCGGGCCAGTCCGTGGTAGGGATCATCGGCACTGAGCAGCATGACGCGGCATCGCAGGCGCGCATCGGGCGGGAGTTGCAGGAACGCTTCAAGCGCTCCGGCATCCCCGTCAGCCAGACGATCACCACACAGCAGCTTATCGGGGCGCAAGCGCAGCAGCTTGACTTCTTCGTGTATTTCATGCTGTTCATGGCCATCCTGCTCGCTATCGTCGGCGGGCTGGGGCTGGCCAGCACGATGAGCCTGAACGTGATGGAACGCACCCGTGAAATTGGGGTGATGCGCTCGATCGGTGCGGCGGATAATGCGGTAAGGAATGTCTTCCTGACGGAAGGCATCCTGATCGGGATGATCAGCTGGGTGCTGGCTGCGATCCTCAGCCTGCCGGTGTCGTATGCCTTTGCTACGGCGCTCGGAAACGCCTTCTTTGAACGCCCGCTGGTCTTCAGCGTCAGCCCGATCGGATTCTTCTGGTGGCTGCTGATCGTCCTGTTTGTATCATCACTGGCCAGCGTCCTGCCCTCCAACCGGGCATCACGGGTCAGCGTGCGTGAGTCGTTGAGCTACGAGTAATCAATGCTGCACAAGGGGCCTTTGATTGCCCTCTGTGCGGGATATACTATTAATTGGGATGAGGGGCACCTTCTGCCGGATATGGGCTGCGGCACCTTTCCGGATCGCTACTATCAGCCAGTAGACTGTGCCGCAAGCTGGAGAAAAACGTATGAGACTGTTCACTGAAAACCACACGGGGTTGGTTCGTCCGGCCCGCATGGTTGTGGTGTTTGCGGCGCTGTTCGCCGGGCTGCTGACAGCCTGCGCCCCCGCCGCTGAAGAAGAGGCCACGCCCGACGCGGCGGCCCAGGCGAGCGCCTCGCTGGTCAGTGCGACCGGCGAGGTCGTGCCAGAGATGTATGCCTCTCTGGCCTTCGCCACCGGTGGTGAGGTCGTCGAAATCCTCGTGGAAGAAGGCGACGTCGTCACCGCGGGGACGCCCCTGCTCCGGCTGGATACCGCCCCCTTCGAGGCGGGTGTACTTCAGGCAGAAGCCGCGCTCGCCAGCGCGGAGGCCAACTTCGCCCGAGTCGAGGCCGGCCCGCGGGAGGAAGAAATCCGCGCCGCGGAGAACGCCCTCGCTGCCGCCAACGCTCGTACTTCTGCCGCCGTCGCTAACCGTGATGCGCTCCGCAGTGGTGTCTCCGAACAGGCGATCCTGCAGGCGCAGACGGCGCTGGCCCAGGCTGAAGACCGTTACAACGAGACACAGGCACAGATGGAGTGGCTGCTTGCCCTTGCCGAACAGCAGGGTTGGGGTAACGGCTCAATCGCGCCGGGTGAGCGTAACCCGCTCAGTGCCGGAGAGCCGCTCGCTAACCAGATTGACCTGCTGGAATTGCAGGTCGCCGCGGCCCAGGCCCGGTTGACCGACCTGACGGATGGGCCGGACCCGGACCAGCTCGCGGTCGCCAACGCCCGGATCGCGCTAGCCGCCGCCCAGCGTGACGCCGCCGCCGCACGCCTTGAACTGACGCGCACCGGTGCATCCGAGCAGGAAATCGCTATCGCGCAGGCGCAGGTCGCACAGGCGCAGGCCGGCCTCGATGCGGCTCGCGCCCGGCTGAATCAGGCCTCCCTGGTGGCTCCGTTCAACGGGACGGTCAGCGGCATCGCCGTCATCCTGAACCAGTTCGTCGCGCCGGGGCAGGCCGTGATCGACCTCGGAGACCTGAGTGGATTGCAGATCAGGACGACTGACCTGAACGAGATCGACGTTGCCCGCGTACAGGTCGAAGACCTGGTGACGATCAAGTTTGACGCCCTGCCCGATGTGACCACGACCGGGCGCGTCATCCGTATCAGCCCCAAGTCCGAGGCAGGTACCGGTGTGAACTACACCGTCACCATCGCCATGGACGAGATCCCGGAGAACGTCCGGTGGGGCATGACGGCCTTTGTCGATATCCAGGTCAACCGGTAAAAGGGAACGGAGCAGTGACTATCATGAAGAAGACGACTTATCTCTTGCTCGCCGCCCTGGTTGCCACCAGCCTGAGTGCCTGCGGGGCCGCAGCGGAAGAAGAAGCCACACCCGACGCCGCCAGCCTGCTGAATATCGCCCCGGTGGCCGTCAACGCAACCGGTGAAGTGATCCCGGCCAACCGCTCACTGTTGAGCTTCAGCACCAGCGGACAGGTTGTCGAGGTGCTGGTACAGCCCGGAGATGTGGTGAGCGAAGGTGATGTACTGGCACGGCTTGACAGCGCCGTGCTGGAAGCCGACCTGGAGAGCGCAAAGGCCGGGCTGGCGCTCGCCGAAGCGCAGCTTGAACAGGCGCGTACCGGTGCGCGCAGCGAACAGATCGAAGAAGCGCGTGATAACCTGGCCGCAGCCTCTGCCGGGGTCGCGGAGGCCGTCGGCAATCGTGACGACCTGCAGAACGGCGCAACCGAGGCGGAAATCCTTGACGCCCAGGTGCAGGTGCAGCAGGCCTACCTGCAGTTTCTTTCTCTGCGGACCGAGCGTGACTACCGCGAGGATGTCCTCAGCCACCCGGAGGAAAACAACCTGTTCATCCGTTTCGTCTGGACGCCGGATCTTGTGGATGACGCCAGCAAGGCGCTGGAGTTCCAGCGCCAGAGTGTAGACGCGGCTCAGGCCTATCTGGACGATCTGCTCGATGGCCCGAACCCGGATCAACTGCGCGCCGTTCAGGCCCAGGTCTGGGCGGCCTCAGCGGAGTACCAGGCCGCGCTCGCCAACCTGGCGCTGCTGGAAAATGGCCCACGCGCAGAGGACATCGCGGTCGCTGAAGCGGCGGTGGAACAGGCGCGTGCCGTTGTGGAAAACGCGCAGATTGCGCTGGACAACGCCACGCTGGTCGCGCCGTTCGACGGCACGGTGGCGCTGGTGAACACCCGCGTAGGTGAATACGTGAACGCGGGCGTCCCGGTGATCGACTTCGCCGATCTGGCGTCGCTTCGCGTCGAGACCAACGACCTCAACGAAGTGGACGTGGCGCGGGTGACGGAAGGTGGCACCGTGTTCGTCACGTTTGACGCGCTGCCGGGCGTGGAAGTCACCGGTACGGTGCTCTCCATCGCACCGAAGTCCTCCGAAGGCACGGGGGTGAACTACAAGGTAGTGGTGGCCCTCGACGAAGTGCCGGAAGGCGTCCGCTGGGGCATGACCGCTTTCGTGGATATCGCCGTCGATTAGCGGCGCAGTCTATTCAGATCTGTCTACCTGGAGGGGGGCAACACCTCCCTCCTTTTTGTTGGTATGAAATACTTGCCTACCAGGTGTTACTATTGTTATAATGGCGATTGAAGTATGCAGGTAGTCAGATTGCCACGTGACAGTAAGACCCGGTATCCCCGAGGAAATCGCTTCACCGCAAGACGTCCCCTGCTTCTCGCAACTCAAAGCATCTGTAAGGAGATCGTTCCCAATGGCAGACCGTGTTACGGGCGTTGTAAAGTGGTTCAACGGCACGAAGGGCTACGGCTTCATCTCGCCGGACGATGGCAGCAAGGACGTGTTCGTGCACTACAGCGCCATCCAGCAGGTGGGCGGTGGCTTCCGCAACCTCGAAGAAGGCGACCGGGTCGAGCTGACCGTCGAGCAGGGCCAGAAGGGCCCGCAGGCCGTCAACGTCATCAAAATCTAATCGAGTCTCCACCAGCAGCACAGTAAAAAGGGAGCGCCATGCTCCCTTTTTTGTTACCCCGTGCCGGGCTGGTCATGGCGTAATAATCCCGGTCGCTGTCTCCGCGCCCAGCACGGCAGGGGCACTGCGCAGGCCCCATGTCCCCGCCAGTTGCCCCTGCCCGATCGCGTAGATGATCACGCCACAGCCCGGCTGCGTGCCAAAGCTCACCGCGAACTGCCGTCCAACGACGATGCCAGTGCCAATCAGATCGGCTGTACCGGATTGCTGTGTAACGTTGTACAGCACGCCGTCAGGGCTGACCTCCATCTCACCCTGATAGGGGCTGCCGTCAGCAGCGGTTCCGCTGAACGTATAGCGCCCCGCGACCGCCCCTGCCAGGTTGGGCTGCATCGGGGCAGCAGACTCCGGGGAGACAGTCGGGCCCTGTGCCGTCGCCCAACTCCCCTCCAGGCCACCACCGGTACTGATGTCGTAGAGCGCAATCAGGCAGGACTCCGCGGGATAAGCTGCTGCGAGAGCGTTCCCGCGCACCACGCCAATCCCGGAGACGTTACTGCCGACCATCCAGGTCAGGGTATAGGTGTCGCCGGCGCGCACTACCTCCAGCCTCCCGTTATAGGCACTGCCATCCGGGTTAGTGCCGCTCACCGTATAGCTGCCGGACGGGTCTGTTGGTTGCGCGGAAGCCCCTGCCTCACCAGCCGCCCCGGCAGAGCAGGCCAGCGATGCCAGCAGCAACGCGCAGCACGCGACAACCGCAATCACACGCCCCACCCGGCGCCCTGAAACACGTCGCCATGTCCTCATCACCTGTACTCCTGCCAAAACGTTCTTTATTCCATTATAGTATGAACCCCGCACAGGGCCTTCTCTGGCCTCCGAAGATGCCAGCCCGGGCTGTTTCCGGGTTACAATACAGGTGCAACCCACACCCAATCGGAGCAACCGGTATGACTGCCGACGCTACACCCTACGACGAACTTGACCCGGACGTGGTATCACTCGTCCGCACTCTGAACTCTCTTCCGGACGTGCATACGCTGAGTTCGTGCGGAGGACATTCTC
>JADZAD010000063.1 GCA_020852775.1 Anaerolineae bacterium | reverse complement strand
TTTGCCATCTCCACCAGCCGGTGCGCAACATTGACAGACTGGCCGACCATTGCGTAGTTCATCCGTGAGCGTCCGCCGATATGCCCCAGAACAACCGGCCCCCGGTTCATACCGATGCCCATGCCCACCTGGATGCCCCGGTTGGCCCACAGAAGCTGCAGATGCGCGAAGTGCTGCTGCATGGCAATAGCGGTGGAGAGTGCCCGGTAGGGGGCGTCTGGCTGGTTGAACGGTACATTGAAGCCCACCATCAGTTCATCGCCCGTGATGTCGAACACAACTCCTTCCTGTTCGTAGACGATCTGCATCATCGCGTCGAAGAAATCGTTCAGGACGGAGATGACATCGTCCGGGTTGTGCTGCACGGTCATCCGGGTGAAGCCACGCAGATCAGCGAAGATCACCAGCGCATCGCGTCTTTCGCGCCGCTGAAGGATATCACGGTCGCTCAACACCCGCTGCACGAGCGTATCGCTCATGTACCGGGAGAACACCTCCAGCACATGCTGAGTTTCAGCGCGTTCCATGTCGAGACGGATACGCTCGTTCTCTTTCAGTGCAGTGATATCCTGCCAGATCAGCATGAAGCCTACCTCTTCGATAGGCGATACACTGATGTTGAATGGCAGTCGCTCATCGGTGCCGGGTTGGCGCAGCCCGTATTCGCCGCTTACCGGCGCACCGCGCTCCTGTGCGCGCAGCACGAGATCCGCCAGCGCAAGGTTGAACTGGACATCAAGCCGCCGGCCAATGGCGCCGTCGCTGATACCGAGCGTCTCTTCCGCGATCTTGTTGAACCGCACAATCACCCCCGACGGATCAGTGATGATCACCGGGTTAGCCGTCTGGTTGAACAGAGCTTCGGCCTGCTCGCGCTGCTGCTGGGCTTCTTCGTAGAGAGCGGTGTTCTCCAGGGTGATACTCGCCTGAGTGGCAATAGTCGTGAGCAGATCATGATGGGCGTCGAACGCATCGCGCTCGCTTGAGGTCAGCATCAGCACCCCGGCGATCTGGCCCGCACGCATCAGCGGAACAGCGATCGCAGAATGCACCACATCCTGATCGTGCTGCCCGTGCACCCAGCGCGAATCCGTACTGACGTCCCGGAGATAGGCCGGTTCATGTGCCTTGAGCACCCAACCAATCAGCCCGTCGTGCAGCACAGTCGGGTCGATGGTTCCGGTGCTGCGGACGCCCTCACCCTCCCGCGCCAGAATCTTCTGCAGGAACTGGCCTTTGTGGTCAACGAGGACAAGAAATCCCTTGGAGGCGCGGGTCAGGTCAGTGGTCAGCCGGACGATCTCGGCCATCGCGCTCTGGTAGTCGTGCTTGTTGCTCAGGGCCTGGCTGACACGATAGAGCAGCAGGGTACGCTCACGTTCTGCGTCAAGTTCATCGCGCAGCAGCTTGGTTTCGATCAGGGAGCGCACCCGGGCGAGGAGTTCCCCGGAGTGATACGGCTTCGAAACAAAGTCATTTGCCCCGACCTGGATGCCACGCGCCCGAGCTTCAGGTTCAACGATTGCGCTCAACAGGACGATCGGGATAAACCGGTCCGGGTAGATGGCACGGATACGGCGGGTTGTTTCATACCCGTCTATGCCGGGCATCATCACGTCGAGGATGATCAGATCAGGCGTATGCCGTGTCAGGTACTCGATCGCCTGGTCGCCGCTCATCGCACTGTCGATATGGCGGAAGCCACCATGCTCAATCTGGGCCTCAAGGAGGCCCAGATTGTTGGTGTTGTCATCGACAAGCAGGATGATGGCGTCCGCAGGGTCGCGCATGGGTGGTTCTGAAGATAGAGAGCTAGTCCCGGCCCCGCATGGTGGGGTCGAGCGCATCACGCAGACCGTCACCGAAGAAGTTGAACGCCAGCATGGTGATCATAATCGCCAGCGCCGGGAAGACCGCCATGTGTGGGGCGCTCCGCATGGAGCGCCAGCCATCGGAGAGCATCTTGCCCCAACTAGAGAGTGGCTCCTGCACCCCCAGGCCGATGAAGCTGAGTGTGGATTCTGTCAGGATCAGGTTCGGGATTTGCAGCGTCAGCCAGACGATGACCGGGCCGAGGCTGTTAGGGAGCAGGTGCCGCCAGATGATGCGCCAGGGGGTGGCCCCGGTGGCGCGGGCGGCCTCGACAAACTCCTTCTGGCGCAGCGACAGGAACTGGCCACGCACCAGCCGGGAGACGCCCAGCCAACTCACCACACCCAGCGACACGAATACGCCGACCATGATCAGGCCAGGCGGCGAGTTCGGCGGAATAATGAGCATCACGAGAATCACGAAAAGCAGAACCGGGAACCCGTACATCAGGTCCACAAAGCGCATCATCAGGTCATCGATCCAGCCACCCAGGTAGCCGGCGACCGCGCCATACAGCACCCCGATCAGCATGGCGGTCAGTGAGCCAACAAACGCAACACCCAGCGAGACGCGGCTACCGAAAATCAGACGGCTGAACACATCACGGCCAAGTTCGTCCGCCCCGAATATATGCTCTGCGTTAGGCTTGCCGAGAACATTGCTGTAGTCGGTCTCGTCATAAGGATAGGGGGTGATCAGGGGTGCGAGGATCGCGGCCAGCGCGATGAGCAGGATATACAGGCCAGAAACAGTAGCCACCTTGTTACGCAGCAGCCGGCGAATCGTGTCCTGAAAGAGGGAGGTGCGTGGGCGTTTCAGGACATCTTCTTCGACGGCGGCGGGAATCGGGCCGGTAATAGGCTGTGTGTTGGATGACATTCGCATCTCCTCAGAAATCAACGATCGCGTGACGAGTGGGCCTGCTCCGGCAGCCCCTCTCGCGGTTGCATACCGCCAGGGCTAGTCGAACCGGATACGCGGGTCGAGATACCCGTATAAGACATCCACGGCCAGGTTGCTGAGTACCAGGGTCACCGAGTAGAACAGGATAGTCGCCATGATCAGGGTGTAGTCCCGGTCGGTCACGGCGCTGACGAAGAAACGCCCGATGCCGGGGACGGCGAATACCAGTTCGACCAGGAAGGTACCCGTGAGCCAGGCCGCGAGCAGCGGACCCAGCACCGTCACAACCGGGATTAGCGAATTCTTGAGTGCGTGACGGGACATCACCACCCGCTCGCTGAGGCCCTTGGAACGGGCGGTACGCACATAGTCCTGCCCAAGTACCTCCAGCATGCTGGCGCGGGTCAGGCGGGCGATCAACGCCATGCCACCGGTGCCGAGCGTGATCACCGGCATGACCATCTGCTTCCAGCTATCACCCCAGCCGTAGACCGGCAGCCATCCGAGCGTCAGGGCAAAGACCAGGATCATCAGCAGGCCGAGCACAAAGTTCGGGATTGAAATGCCCAGAGTCGAGATGAACATGGCAATATGGTCGGGCAGCTTGTTGCGATACAGGGCTGATACGACCCCCAGTGGGATACCCGTCCCCACTGCAAGGACGAAGGCGATCAGGCCAAGGGTCGCCGAAATCATGACCGGGGTCTGCATCGGGTTCGCCCAGAAATCACGGCTGAACATCAACTGGTTGACGGTGTAGTCTTTCTGGCGCAGTGATGGGCCAAGTTCACCTTTGAGCAGCAGGTTGCCCATGTAGCGCAGATACTGCTCGACCGGGGGGCGATCAAGGCCATACTGGGCCATCAGCTTGGCCTCGATCTCCGGGGGACGCGGACGCATACTGTTGTCCGCGGAAAACGGCCCGCCGGGGGCAAGCTGAATAAATGTGAAGGTTACGACGGAAACGAGAAACAGGACAACGACCGACCTGATCAGGCGATTGGCAATGAAAGTTGCCATATATCAGGGTCTCCTCACGGAATACAGGTGTCTGTCGAGACCAACAGTATAATCACCTTTAAGCGTTGCGACAAAAAAGCCGCGCGGCATGTGCCGCGCGGCTTTTCATTCACGTCGGGTGACAGAAGTGGCTAGAAGCCACCACCACCGAGGACGTTGCACTGTTCGAGAACGTCGAGGTAGGTTGCGAACTCAACGCCAACCGTCCGGGCGTCGATGCCGAGCGTGGTTTCCCACATGTCGGTCACCGCGGCGTAAACCTGCGGGTTGGTGCCGTTGGAGTTGAACCACACTTCGACCACGATCTCGCTGGCGTCAGTGATACCGGCGGAAGCCATGTACTCGTTCAGGAAGGCGACTGCCGCTTCCGGATCATACGGGTAGCCAGGGGCTTCGGCGGGCTCACGGTAACCGGCGATACCCAGCGGGATGAGGCTGGTGGTCTCAACGCGCCACGGTGTGCCAGCCGGGCCATCGAGGATGGTGCGGCGGTCGGTCGCGGAGGCGAGCGCCTTGCGGAAGTTCACGTCGTTGGTGTGCTCCGCGGAGGTGTTCAGGCCGATGTATTCGATACCGGGCTGGGCAACGCGGATGAAGTTCGGGTCATTGGCTGTGTAGCGGGCGACCGTGTCAGCGGAGGGGATGCTGCCACCGGTGGTGGCGTCAATCTCGCCCGCGTCGAAGGCGGCCAGCGTGGTGGCCGGCTCAAGGAGCACGTCCATCTCGACGTTGGCGATCGAGACGTTCGCGGCATCCCAGTAGGTCTCGCTCTTGGCGAGCTTGATGCCGGCGTTCGGGTCAGCCTCGACGAAGGTGTAAGCGCCGTTACCGACGAAGTTCTCGGCGGCGGTCCAGCTGTCGGGGTTGGCTTCGATCACGTCCAGGCGGATCGGGTGGAAGGTACTGAATGCGAGCAGGCTCTCGAAGAAGCTGGCCGGCGCGCTCAGGGTGATCTGCAGGGTCAGGTCGTCAACCGCGACGACGGAAGGCAGGTCTGCCTGTTCGCCAGCGTTGTAGGCCTGTGCGCCATCGATCGGGAACATCACGAACGCGTAGTCGTTCGCCAGGTCGGGGCTGAGCAGGCGCTTGATGCCGTCAACAAAGTGCTGGGCAACAACCGGCTCACCGTCTGACCAGAGCGCGCCTTCGCGCAGCTTGATGGTATACACCAGGCCGTCATCGGAGACCTCAAAGCTCTCAGCGGCCAGCGGGGCCAGGCCACCGTCTTCGGTGTACTGGAACGGCGCGTCAAGGACCTGGTAGAGGACTGCGCTGCAGGTGGTGTCGGTGCAGGCGTTCGGATCAAAGGTGGAGACCACGGCGCCAACCGGGTAGCGCAGCGTGTCGCTGCCGTTGGTCAGATCCCAGTTCGCGAAGCGGGCAGCGCCGAATGCCGGGTAGTAGCCCTCGACATAGGTCTGGCGCAGGCCGGTGCGGTCGCGGTTGAAGATCGGGATCACGACCGACAGTTCGTCGATGAGGATGTCTTCCGCGGCCTGGTAGTTGGCCAGGCGGGTATCGACGTTCGGATCGCTCTTGGCGGCGTTCACCAGTTCCTCAAACGTAGCGGCCTGATCGGGGTAGGTCTTGCCCCAGAAGGTGTACTGGAAGTCCGAGGTCGGGGCGAACACGTCATTGACGATGTTCACCGGGTCCGGATAGTCCATCACCCAGCCGAGACGGTAGGTGTTGTAGCCACAGGCCTGGCTCTGAGCGGCCTGAGCCTGCTCGGCAGCAGCGGCGGCTTCCGCCTGGGCGGTCGCCAACTGGTTCTCCAGCTCGGTCGTGTCAACGGCCTCTCCGCCAGCAGCGGCGGCTGCCTGGGCGGTCGCCAGTTGGTTCTGCAGCCCTGCGATCTCCGCAGATGCGTCACCGGCCGGTGCGGCTGCGGGGGCGCAGGCCGCAAGGGTAAGTGCGGCGACTACCAGCAGGCTGATAGCCAGCCATGTCTTACGGTGTGACATGTTTCTCCTCCAGATAAAGGTGAGTTAGTCGTGCGGGCGGACGCCCTGGCCGAATCCGGCCACTTGCCACGACGCCTATGACTATATCAGGCATCTGAGCGTGTGACAACAATTCCTTAATCATTGTACTGATAAGCACCTCCTGTAACAGCCTCTTCAAGGCTTCGCCGTGAGCGTACAGCCCTAGGTCAGGGCTACTCGCTCGCGGTTTTCCTCAACGGCATAGCACGATACCCAGTGCTCTGACGCGACTTCACGGAGCTGCGGATCGACAGTGTGGCAGCGGTCATAGGCCCACGGACAGCGGGTGTTGAAGTTGCAGCCCTGCGGCGGATGTGCCGGGCTGGGCACATCCCCTTCCAGGATGATACGGCGGCGCTTGCGCTCTTTGGACGGATCAGGGATTGGCAGGGCGGAAAGGAGCGCCTGGGTATAAGGATGGATTGGGTTGTTATACAGCTCTTCCACCGGGGCGACCTCGACGATCTTGCCGAGGTACATCACCGCCACGCGGTCGCAGATATGGCGCACCATACCGAGGTCATGTGTGATGAACAAGTAGGTCAGGTTGAACTCATCCTGCAAGTCTTCCATCAGGTTGATGACCTGCGCCTGGATTGAGACGTCGAGGGCTGATATCGGCTCGACCGCAACAATGAAGGACGGATTCAGTGCGAGGGCCCGCGCGAGGCCAATACGCTGGCGCTGCCCGCCGGAGAACTCATGCGGGAAGCGGTTGGCGAACATCGGGTTGAGCCCTACACGCAGCAGCAGGGACTCGACCCGCTCGCGCCGCTCGGTGGGGTCGTTGGCGATCCCATGCACTACAAGTGGCTCAGCGACAATTGACTCGACCGTCATGCGCGGATTGAGTGACGCATACGGGTCCTGAAAGACGATCTGCATCTTCGCGCGCCTGCGGCGCAGTTCCTCGGCGGGAAGGGTGGTCAGGTCATCGCCGTCGAAATACACCTTGCCTTCAGTCGGCGTGTGCAGTTGCAGGATCGTCCGACCGAGGGTGGATTTACCACATCCGCTTTCTCCGACGAGGCCCAGTGTCTCGCCCTTCTGAATTGTCAGGCTGACATCGTCAAGCGCCTTGACGTGGCCGACGGTACGGCGAAGCAGCCCCTTGACGATGGGGAAGTACTTCTTCAGGTTCTCTACGCGGACAAACGCGTCGTTCTCAGTCTGAGGGGTCACTGTGCTGCCTCCTGGGAGGACGCCACACCAGCAGGCGTCTCGCTGATGTCCTGGATATCCACCCAGCAGGCGACGCGGTGCTTTTCGCCAACTTCGCGCAGGGTTGGGTTCTCTTCCCAGCATTTCTGCACCGCGTATGGGCAGCGCGGGGCGAATGGACACCCGCGGGGCAGTCCGAGCAGATC
>JADZAD010000062.1 GCA_020852775.1 Anaerolineae bacterium | reverse complement strand
GTAACCCGCGCGGGCAGATCATCGGCGACATGAGCGGGATGCTCAAGCTGGTGTTCTCCCCGGAGGACGGGCGGCTGCTGGGGGTGCACCACATCGGCGAGCTGGCCTCCGAGCTGGTGCACATCGGCGTGAGCGCGCTGCAGCACAACGAGACGATCGCCTCGTTCGTGCGCGCGGTGTACAACTTCCCCAGCCTCTCGGACGTGTACAAGTACGCCGCCTACGACGGCCTGATGAAGCGCGACCGCTGGAAGCAGGAGCAGGGGAGCTAACGCCCTTCGACGATGGCGATCTCCTCGTCAGTCAGCCCGTAGAGCCGGTACACGAGCGCATCCGGCGCGGCGTCCTCATGCGCGATCCAGCGTTTCAGGTCGTCATGCTCGCCCGTGCCCGGTGCGGCGCTGGCTAGCCTGGTCGTGGCGATAAGCATCAACACTCCGGACTGTCTCATCTGTGCGTAGCCTTCCACTTATCAACCGCTTTTGCAACTATGTGGTTTACAATGAGAATCGACCTTCTACGTCATGCCGGAGGCATGTATGGCGACCCCGTTGAGCCGGATCGTGATGTGGACTCTGACCGTTGCCGTCTGTGGTGCTGTGGCGGCATGTGCCCAGCCGCCATGTGACCGTGGGATCCCGGAGCTATACGACGGCAAGACCCTCACGGATGTGGATACCAGCTTGCTCAGCGGCGAACCCTGCACGCCCCCATGTTGGCAAGGGTTGACTCCTGGCGAGTCAACCGATGTCGAGGCCATGGGAGCTCTGGAGAATCTGTCTTTCGTGTATACAGACAGTATTCTCAGACGTGATTGGGGGGGGCCAGATTCTGACTGGGAAGTGATCGATTGGAAAAGCTCTGTTTCAGGAAATGGGAGCTTCCTACGGCTCGATTCGCAAGACAAAGTCACAACGATCGTTGTTAATCTGGAATATGAACTGACCCTCCAGGATCTCATTGACATCCTGGGTGAGCCTGATGCGTTTACAATAATATACACCCCAGAAAGCTGTCGTCAGGTTGGGCTTACGTGGCTAAGGAGTGGTATCGAAGCCTGGCCCACCATTGTTAGGTCATCGGGGGATGAGCCTTTGATTGCTCCAGACCAAACTGTCAAACGTGTAATCTACTTCTCACCTGTCACGACGGTGGAGGAATATCTGATGGCTGCACGAGGTATTTGGTATGACAAGGCACACCAGGAAACAGTCGATAGTTACGCTACCTGGACGGGGTTCGACGATGTTCGTTTTTCGAGGTTGTATCCGGAGGAGTGACAGTCCCGCAACTCTTTGCATTGCACGCGGATAGCCAGCCTCATCTCCCCAGCAGTGCATCGACCTCCGCGGCGGTGGGGGCGCCTGCCGCGCCGGGCCTGCCGATGCGCAGCGCGGCGGTGGCGTTGCCGCGCCGCAGCGCCGCCTGCTCATCCGCCCCGTCCAGCCGGGCGGCGATGTAGCCCGCGTTCCAGGCGTCGCCCGCCCCGATCGGGCTGACCACCTGCACCGGGAAGGCCTCCGCCCGGGCGCTGCCCCCCGGCGTGAGCGCCATCGCGCCGCGCTCCGCCATGCGCAGCACCACTGTGCGCCCCTCGCTCACCAGTTGCCGGGCGGCGTCCTCCGCGGACAGGCCGGCGACCAGCGTGCTGAACTCATCCGAGGCCGAGCCGAGCACCACCGCCGCGAGGCTGATGGCGCGGTCGAGCGCGGCGCGGAAGCCCGCCGGCTCCCCCTGGTCAAGCCCGCGCAGGTTGAGATCGAGCGAGGCCGGCACCCCGGCCTGACGGGCGCGCTCCAGCACGCTGAGCACCGTGTCACGCAGGGGGGCGCGCAGCAGCATAAAGCCTGCCACGTGCACCCATGCGGCCTCCTCCACCCGGCCGGGCGGGATGTGCCCGGGCGCGAGATCGAACAGGGCGCTTTCCGTCAGGGCGGGGTGCACGGCGTTCGACCACAGCGCCCCGGCCTCGTCAATCGCGTAGATTACCAGCATGGTCGAGCGCACCGGGTGGACGAGCAGGCTGGCCGTGTCGATCCGTTCGCGCTCAAGGTCGCCTCGTATCAGCCGCCCGAAGCTGTCATCGCCCACCATGCCGCTGAAACTCACGCCGATGCCCTGACGGGCGAGCGCGACGGCGGTGTTGGCCCCGGCCCCGCCGCGCACCACCTCGACGGGGGCGTTGGAGGCCTGGGTGTGGGCCGCTGACCGCTTCCAGAACGTCAGATCGACGTTCGCATCGCCGATAACGAAGACGGATTTCGTGCTCATTTTGCCTGCTTTGCTGCCTCGATGAAGGCGCGGGTGCGCTCAAGGTCCTTGCGCTTCATGTTAGCCGGGTTGCTGGTCAGTGTCGAGGAATCCACGCCCCACGGGCGCACGGTGCGGATCGCCTCGGCGACGTTGGCGGCGGAAAGCCCCCCGGCGAGGATCACGGGCCGTTTGCAGGCCTCGACGACTTTGCGGCTGATCGACCAGTCGTGCGTCTTGCCGGTCGCGCCGATGGCGTGGCCGCCCGCGCGCGGCGTATCGAGCATGATCACCTCGGCGACCTCTTCGAAGAGCAGCGCCTGCTCGACGGCCTCCGGCCCGCTGACGGGGATCGCCTGCATCACCTCGATGCCGGGCAGCTTCGCCTTCAGGCGGCGGATCGCCGCGATCGGGAAGAGGTCGGGGGTGACGGTCAGGTGCAGTACGTGGGGCTTCACGGTGCGCATCTGCTCTTCGATTTCGTCGGCGTCAGTTGAGAAGGTCAGGCCGGTGACGACGACGTGCGGGGGCAGGGCGGCCATGATCGCCTGCGCTTCAGCGTTGCTCACGCCGTCATGCGTCAGGCGCTCGTCCTCACACAGCACCAGCCCGATCCGCTCCGCGCCGAGCTTTGCCACGGCGATGCCGTCCTCGACGGTGGTGACGCCATAAATCTGTACGATCATCTGCGGTTCCTCCTGTGGCGGGCGCTACCACGCGCCCTTCGCGGCGGCGACGAAGGCCCGGATCTTTGCCGGGTCCTTGACGTGCGGCCGGTCGGTGTAGTTGGTATGCGAGTACGAGTCCACGCCCCACGGGCGCACCACGCGGATCGCCTCAGCGACGGTCTCGGGCGTCAGGCCCCCGGCGAGGATCACGGGGATCCGCACCCGGCGCACCAGCTCGGCGCTGATCGACCAGTCGTGCGTCTTGCCCGTCGCGCCGATGTAGTTGTCGTTCGGGTCGTTGGTATCGAGCAGGAAGTAGTCGCACACCTGCTGGTACGCGAGCGCCATCTCGACCGGGCCAGGGTCGTTCATCGGGATCGCCTGCATGATCTTGACCTCCGGGCGGGCGGCGCGCAGCGCGGCGACCCGTTCGAGCGGGATGATCGCCCCGGCCAGGTGCACCACGTCCGGGCGGGTGGCGTCGAGCAGTTCGGCGATCTCCGCGAGGTCGGTGCAGACGGTCAGGGCGACGTGGGTGCGGTCAGGGCCCGCCGCGTCGAAGGCGGCCTTCGCTTCGGCGTAGGGCACCCACCACGAGACATACTTGCCGGTGTCCGTAGCCACGCCGATGAAGTCCGCCCCGGCTTCGCTGGCGGCGGCAGCATCCTGCGCGCTGTTCAGATAAATCTGCACTTTGGTGGGCATGTCGGCCTCCTTGAACCTGCTCCCATCATACGCAGGCGGGCGGGCGGCTGTCCAGAGGCGCAGCGCCAACTTTGTGCTATGATGAGTGACGGATTTCTGTCAGTCCGGAGGGTGGGATGGACCGGGAACGCTTTGGGCGGCTGGTGCGCTCGATGCGCCGCCAGCGCACAACGATCGATGAGCGGCACGAGTACCGCCAGTGGACGCGCGCCGACCTCGCGGAGCGGGCCGGGCTGGCGGAGCGGCAGGTCAGGCGTATCGAGCAGGGGGAGGTGACGAACCTCCATCCGCTGCTGGATGGGCTGGCCGCGGCCTTCGACCTCGGTGACCTGGAGCGCGTGGAGTTCTACGCGCAGGCAGGATACGTCTGCACCGCCCCGGCTGTGCCGCCGGACTGGGAAGCGCTTGCCGATCTGCTGGCGCGGGTGCCGTACCCGGTCTATGCGCGCACCCCGCTGTGGGATTTCGTCGCGACGAACGCGTACAGCCTGCGCCTGTGGGAGCAGGACACGCCGCTGATACAGGCGCTGTGGGCGGACGGGCTGCTGGGTGCGAACATGCTGCGCACGATCTTCGACCCGCGCTTCGAGCACCGGGCGCGCAAGGGCGGAGACCATCACTGGTACGCCGACGCGCAGCACTGCATCACCAGCTTCCGCATGATGGCCTTCCGCTACGGGCACACCGCGCGCTACCGGCAAATCCTGGCGGAGATGCAGAAGCTGCCGGAGTTCGCGCGGCACTGGGACCTGACCCGGCAGATCCCGGCGAGCGAGGCGCTCGGCTCCTCTCCACTGCTGGCGGTGCACCACCCGGCTTACGGGCGGCTGGATTTCCTCTCGACGCGCCTGCCGCGCCACTACGCGGGGGAGCCGATCGACATCGCGGTCTACGTGCCGCTGCCGGCGAGCGAGACGGCCTACCGGCGCCTGTGCGCGGACGTTCCGCAGAACCGGGTGACGCTCTTCCGCGAGGCGTGGGAGGCGTTGCAGGGTTAGCCCAGGCGGATCGAGACCATCTGCAGGGTAGTCATCTCTTCGATCGCGTACTTCAGGCCCTCGCGGCCAAGCCCGCTCTGGCGGTTGCCACCGAAGGGCATGTGGTCGGCGCGGAAGGAGGGCGTGTCGTTGACCACCACGCCGCCGAAG